>JAYVVR010000312.1:0-3747 GCA_043786835.1 Armatimonadota bacterium
TATCTGGTTTCCGGCAGCCAGACTTTGAATATCACGGTCCAGCGCAAAGATTTATCCGATACCGCCCGTTCGTCGTCTACGCCGTCAAGTGTCACGGTAACAACCAGCAGCTCGTCGTCGGCGTCCGCTTCCACTTCAGCGCCCATTTCTGTTGACGACAATGACCCAATGGCCTCCGAGGGTGACGCGTTTGCGGCCCCTTCGCCGGGATTGCTGCCGCCGGCCCCGTCAGCCTCCACGACAGCTGCCGCGACCAGCACGACTACCAGCAGCAGCACGACGATAATTACTCCAGCGCCTGCCGAAACCGGCAGCGCCTCGCCGGCCCAGACAACGACCAAGCCCGTCGGACGCCTGCCGTCCATCTGGCGGCAGACGACTTCCGCCGAATTCGGCGCAGGAACACTCACCAATGTCGCCGTGTCCAGCCTCGGCGATGTTCGTTTGTCCTCATCGCTGACCAAGGCCGCTGAGACCGGCGAGAACTACGTTTGGGCCATCCAGCCCGACAGCCACGGCAACACTTATCTCGCCACCGGCGACAGCGGCATTGTCTACAAGCGCGACGCCGCCGGCAAAGTGACGCCGTTTTTCAAAACCGGCGAGTTAGAAGCGACGTGTCTATCGCTCGACAACGACGGCAACTTGTACGTCGGCACTGCGCCAAATGGCTTCGTCTTCCGCGTTACACCCGATGGCAAAGGCAGTAAAGTTTTTACAGCCAAAGAAAAATATGTGACCGTGTTAGCGCAGAGTAACACAGAGGTTTATATTGCGACCGGCGGCGGCACGGGCCGCCTCTATCGGCTGAACAAGACCCAAACAAGCGGAGTTCATGCTATCGGCACGGTGAACTACGACAGCGCGGTTCTGTTCACCTCACCAGAAACAAATATACTCTCGCTCGCTTCTGGTAAGGACGGTACACTCTACGCGGGCAGTTCACCGAATGGTATTGTCTACAAAATCGCGCCAAACGTTGCACTTAGCGGGAGCGACAATGGCACTCTGCCGCCAGCGAATCCGCAAGTCAGCGTCTTGTATGATGCTGCTGAACCGAATATCTCGGCGCTGACGACGGACTCACTCGGCAATGTCTATGCAGGAACGTCGGCGACGGGGAATGTCTACAAAATCGCGGTGGACGGGACGGCGAAGAAGCTGGCGGGACTGCCGAGCGCGGGCGTTACCAGCCTCAAAACGGACAGCTCCGACGCTGTTTATGCAGCGGTAGGCGGAACTATCACAAAAATCAGCCCCGACAACAGTGTCCAGACCTACACGACGCCCGCCGACCCGCAGTTTATTTCGCTCGCTCTCGACCCGGCATCTCAAACGCTGTACGCAGGCACAGGAACCGGCGGCAGTGTCTACAGCCTCGGCGCACCCGGCAGCGGCGGCGCCCTCGGCACGTTCCAAAGCACCGTTCACGATGCCGGGCGCAAAGCGCTGTGGGGAACACTCACCTGGCGGACGGACACGCCCGGCGATGGCGCGATTTCTCTCCAAACCCGCTCCGGCGACGTTCCCCGTCCCGACGCCTCATGGAGCGCCTGGTCTGCTCCGTACACCCAGCCAAGCGGCGAGAAAGTCACCTCCCCACCCGCCCGCTTCCTGCAATATCAGGCCCAGCTTACCGGGACAAGCGCCACGCCGAGACTGAGCGCCGTTTCGATTTACTACCTGCCACGCAACCAGGCCCCGACAGTGACTCTTTCGAAGCCGGCTGCCGGGGACGCCGTCTCAAAAACCGCATCGCTGAACTGGACGGCCTCTGATCCCGACAAAGATACGCTTTCTTATGATGTATCTTATTCGGCAGATGGAGGCAAGACATGGAAGCCGATTGCCGCCAGCGCCCAGCTTAAGAGCCAAACTAAGACAAAAAGTGTCCCGGTGACGGCCCCTGCCGTACTGGCAGTCCTCAAAAACGCCCCGGCCAGTGTGCAGGCATTAGTCAAAGCCCAAATGGCCGCGAACAGCGCGAGCGCAGACACGCCGAAAGCGCCGAAGTCCGCCCAGGACCTGAAAGAAACGTCGTACTCGTGGGATACGACCAGCCTGCCCGACGGTCTGTACCAAATCGAAGTCGTCGCCAGCGACAAACCCAGTAACCCGGTCGGACCGCTGACCGCAAAAGCCGTTTCGCAGCCATTTTTGATTGCGAACACTCTGCCGACACTCACGCTGGGTTCGCCGACCGTCAATGCCGACAAGACCGTTACCCTGCACGGAACGGCATCAACGAAACTCGCCTTTGTCCAGGCCGTTCAAGCTAAAGCCGACACCGGCGACTTTGTTGCCGCCTCCGCCGACGATGGCCTGTTCGATTCGATAAACGAGCCGTTCACCCTGACCCTGCCCGCACTGTCTTCGGGCCCGCACAAGATCGAAGTTCAGGCGCTCGACCAGGCCGGCAACAAAACGACCCAGACAGTGAGTGTTTCGGTGCCGTAACACTTCATGCCGCGTTGCCCCGTGTCGCTTCGACAGTGGTTTAGATCAGCCTCGGAATTTATTCCGTGGCGACTGTTCTACCAGAAAGGCATCAGCGATGCAATGGCCTGAGAATTGGGAGCCAATTATGCAGGAAGCACGACAGGCGTTGGAAGTGGAACTCAGGCGTGAAGTCTCGCAAGGGCATACGCTTTATTCTGTTCCTGCGGAAGCCATCGCGCGGCGCATTGACTGCGATGACGTACTGTTTGCGCTGACCAATTCACCTGCGGTCGCACTTGTGCATCTCTCTTATCGCAGCGAAACAAGCGCAGACTGGCCTCATACGAAGGTTTTTGGCAGCCGGGACGAATGGCTGGCACACGCACTTAAGGAAGACCGATAAAAATTGCTTTGCCAGGCGGAATCAGGCAGGGAGGAACACTGCCGGTGCGGGCGTTCCGCAAAGACGGATGTCGGCGAGCATGAGGCATGAGGACATAAATGCCCTCGCACATACGCGGGCCATCTTTATTCTCTCATACCCGCGAAGCTTGACAAAAAAAGAAACCCCCGAAGCAGATGCTTCGGGGGTTTTGCGCTGTCCGGCTCTTCTCGCTACACAGAAAGAAGAGGCCGGGCAATGCAATTAGAACTTGAGCTGGAACTGGCCGACGGCAACGCCGCCGTCCTGCTTGTTGCCGTTGACAGCGTCGAAGCCGGTGTTCTTATCATCGTAATGCACGATCTGGTACAGCAGCTTGATGCTGGCATTCGAGTTGATCGAGTGGCCAATGCCGATGTTAACATATGTCTCGTGCGGCTTGCCAGCACTTGCCAGCGGACGGACGCCGTTGACGATGTTGTTCCGCAGATCGTACTGAACATCTTCGTAGCCTAAATCAACGCCGTAAGCGCTGCTCAGACCGTATTTCAGGCCGACTTGGTAGCGGTTCAAGTGATCGCCCTGATGCAGCGGGGAGTTAATCGCGTTGCCGTTCCTATCAGTGCCGTAAGCCGCTTTGTACTGCTCGTAATCAGCATTGAAGCTCAGCTTCGGTGTAAAGGCGTATTTCGCCGAGACGACCGGGCCGCGCACGTTGGTCGGATTGCTCCATGCGCCGACACGTCCCCAGTAGCCGGGCGCGGAGAAGTCCGGTCCGATATACTGATAACCGCCCTTGAGGCTCAGGCCACCGAAGGCAGCGCCGATCTGATCGTCTGTAGACGCATAGCGGAAGCCGTTGCCGACATTGTTGAAGCCCTGATTGAAGCCCTGCGCGGAGACCGTGTAGGATGCGTCTACCAGAA
>JAYVVR010000313.1:0-10398 GCA_043786835.1 Armatimonadota bacterium
GCGTTTTCGGGCGCGAAAAGCGCGAAAGCCATTTTGATTTTGAACCCGGCCCAGCCGTGCATTGATATGCAAACCACTGTCTTTGCCAAAGTTGCCCTGCCAGACATGAGCCGCCTGCGGGCAGCGGCAGGCGAGATGGTCCGAAACATCCAGAAATATGTGCCGGGCTATCGAGTCCTGGTTGAGCCGACTTTAGAAAATGGCCGGATTATCGTGACAGTGAAAGTGCAGGGCCTCGGCGACTACCTGCCCAAATATGCCGGCAACCTAGACATTATCAACTGCGCGGCGATCGCGGCGGCGGAAGAATACGCGAAAGAGCGAGCTGCGTCAACGTCTTGCGCGCGGGAGCTGGTCCACTAAATGCCGAGCGTCCTGATTAGCGATCCGACCCTGCGCGACGGCAATCATGCGGTCAGCCACAAGCTGAACGCGGGCCAGATTGCGGCGTATGCGATGGCGGCGGATGCCGCTGGGGTGCCGGTTGTTGAAATCGGCCATGGCAACGGCCTCGGCGCGTCGTCGCTGCAAGTCGGTCTTGCGGCGATCAGCGATGCCGAAATGCTGCGAACCGCCAAAGAACACCTGCTGCATTCGAAGCTGGCTGTTCATGTGATACCAGGGTTTGCGACTGTAAAGCGCGATGTGATGCAGGCCATTGATCTCGGCGTAGACGTACTTCGCATCGCGTCCCACTGCACCGAGGCCGATACGACCCAGCAGCATATCAGCTACGTTCGCAACACCGGCAAAGAAGTCTACGGTGTCCTGATGATGAGCCATATGGCGACAAAAGAAGTCCTGCGTGACGAGGCTTTAAAGATGGAGTCCTATGGGGCCGAAGGCATCATCATCATGGACTCGGCAGGGGCGTACCTGCCGACGGATGTGACTGAGCGCATCAGCGAGCTGGTCTCCCGGCTGTCGGTTCCGGTCGGCTTTCACGCGCACAATAATCTCGGTATGGCAATCGCAAATTCTGTGGCCGCGCTGCAAGCCGGGGCAACAATTTTGGACGGCACGGCGCGAGGCTTCGGCGCGGGTGCGGGCAACGCCCAGCTTGAAGTCCTGATCTCGGTACTGGAAAAGCTTGGCTACGAGACCGGAATTGACCTCTATAAAATGCTGGACGCCGCCGAGCTTGCCGAGCGGGAATTGATGCCGTCTGTGCCGAGCATTACTTCGGTGGGGATTGTCAGCGGTCTCGCGGGGGTCTTTGCCGGCTTCGCAAAGCCCGTCGAGCGCATTTCTCAAGAATACGGAGTTGATCCACGTGACGTCTTTTTCGAGCTGGGCCGCCGGGGCGTGGTTGCAGGCCAGGAAGACATGATTATTGAAGTCGCCATCCAGCTTTCCCAGGCGTCCGGCCTTGCTAGCCGCCGAAAAAGCGAGGACATTCATGCGAAGTGAGCAAATCGCACTGGTTCGGCAGGATGTCGCGGCGGCGTTCGGCACAGGTGTTCCGGCATTGGGGCCGCTGCGCGGCGGGTGCCTGCTGGTGACCGGCGGGACCGGGTTTGTCGGCACCTGGCTTGCCGAAACCGTGGCGTTTCTCAACGACGAGCATGGCTTCCGTCTGCGCTGCCTGCTGCTGGCCCGGCACACGGAGCCATTCGCTGACACTCTTTCGCATCTCGCGGCCCGGCCCGAGTTCACGCTGATCCAAAGTGACGTCCGCAACGTGCGTGACTTGCCGGAGGATGTCAGCTGGATACTCCATGCTGGCGCAAGCCCCGATAATCGAACCCATAATACCGATCCACTCAAAACTGCCGATACCATAATCGGCGGGACCAAAGCTGTGCTGGACGCCGCTGTGCGCCTGCCGCGTCTTGACGGCTTCCTGAATGTCTCTTCCGGGCTGGTCTACGGCCCGCAGCCGTCCAATTTGGCGCGTATTCCCGAAGACAGTTTTTACGGCTTTGACCCGAGCGCGTTCGGCGCGGTTTATGCCGAGTCAAAGCGGGCAGCCGAGGCGCTGTGCTTTGCTTATGCCAATCAGCAGCGCATCCGTGTGGTGAACGCCCGGCCATTCGCGTTTCTCGGGCCGTACCAGCATCTCGACCGGCCCTGGGCAATTAATAATTTCCTGCGGGACAGCCTCCACGGCGGCCCCGTGCGGATCCTCGGCGACGGCGAAACGGTACGCTCTTACCAGTACCCGGCTGACATGGCGATCTGGATGCTGGCGATCCTGGCGTCCGGACAGAGCGGTGAAAACTACAACGTCGGCAGCCCGGAAGCGGTGACGCTTCGGGCGGCGGCGGAAGCCGTGACTTCCCAGTTTTCAGCGCCCCCGAAGATTGTCGCGGGCGTCTCCCCGGCCCGCCCAACCGGCCCGTCCCGCTTTGTCCCGGACGTATCCCGCGCCCAGAACACGCTCGGCCTGTCCCTGAAATTCGATCTGGCTGCGGCAATCAAGCGGACGATTCAGTGGAATTCCCTATGACAGAAGTTCCTATGACAGAAGTTCTTATGACAGAAGTTCCTATGACTCAGCCGCGTCTTGCAGTCTGCATTCCCACTCATCACGGCCGCGCTGCGTTCCTGCGGGAAGCGCTGGAAAGCGTCCTCAATCAGCTTGGTGATGTTCCGCCGGGCGGCGTGACCATTTGCGTCAGTGATAATGCGTCGGCAGACGGCACCGAAGCGTTGATGCGCGATCTCAGCGAGCAGCATCCGGGCCTGATTACCTACAAACGCCATGCCGAAAATCTTGGCTTTATCCCGAATATGCTGGGAGTCATGCAATGTGCGTCCGGCGAGTACGGCTGGCTTTTGTCATCGGACGACCGAATTGCGCCCGGCGGGCTGCGCCGGGTCTATAAGGCGCTGGGCAGTGCGCCGGACCTTGCCGGTCTGACGATGCGCTTCCAAGCCTATGATACTTCCATGACCCGCCCCCGGGATCCAGTGCCAGCAATTTTGTACCCGGACGACTGCAAGCGGGGCCACCTATATACGTCGCTCGAAGAAGCCTTTCGCCAGTGCGGGTCGCTGGCAGGGTATGTTTCGGGCCAGGTCTACCATCGCGGGCTATGGCTTGCGGCGGCAGCGGCGCTTGGCCCGGCTCGGATAGACGCGGCCGGCTATTTCCCCTATATGCTCCTGCTCGGCGAAATGCTCAAACAGCAGCCGCGCTGGCTGTGGCTGCCGGAGCCGTGTGTCGAAAATCGCCTGGGGAACGACTCGGTGACACCCGACTTAAACTGGAACATTCTGCGCTACCAATGCAACGTCCTCCATGACATTTCTGCTGTTTGGGCCGCGACTCTTGGGCCGCACAGCCTGGCGTTTCGCGCCTTACTCCAAGACAACTCTGCATCGGTCTGGAACTGGCGCTCGGTCTGCTCCTACAAAGCGGCGTCCCGGTGCCCGGCGGCAGACGAGGTTCGTGCTTTAGTCGAATGGACGAAGTGCTTGTCTTCTCTGCCCAGCTTCTGGCTTTCGGTGTTTCCGGTTCTGCTCCTTCCTTCTTCGGTGCTGCGGACGGTTGTCCTGCCCCTTGCCCGAAGACTTCGGCTGGCCGTGCCGGAGTCGGCACCGGTGAGAGGCGGCGCGTGATGTCACTTCCTACGACTCAAGCGCCGACAACCGCGTGGCTGCTGCGAAAAGCCGGCATTGACCGGGCTGTCGGCTTTGCCGTAATCGGTCGGGCCTGGTCGGCCCTGGCCGGCCTGGTGACGCTGGTGCTGATGACCCGCTGTCTGTCCCCGGAGCAGCAGGGCTATTATGTGACCTTTGGGAGCGTGCTGGCGACGGCGGTCTTTTTCGAGCTTGGGCTGGCCCTGGTTTTGATGCAGTTTGCAAGCCATGAGCGGGCCGGGCTGGATTGGACAGCGGCAGGCACTCTCGACGGCGACCCTGCCGCGAAACGGCGTCTGGCTTCACTGCTTCAGATGAGCGTGAAGTGGTACGCGGTTATCGGGGCGGCGTTCATCGCAGCTTTGCTGCCGCTTGGGCTGGGGTTCTTTGGCCGGCACGGCAGTCAAACCATGAACTGGCAGGTCCCCTGGATTTGGATCATCGGCGTTTCCGGCGCTTCGCTTGCATTAATGTCGGTCGTCGCCGTTCTGGAAGGCTGCGGCCTGATTGCGGAGATTGTCCGGCTTCAGATGTGGCAGAACATTGCCGGGAGCCTTTTGCTCTGGTTTGCGCTGCTGCACCATTGGGGTCTGTACGCCGCACCCGTCACCAACACGGTCAGCCTGGTTTCGACCCTGCTCTGGCTTGGACTGGCCCGGCGGCGGCTTGTGCTGGACCTCTTTCAGACACCGACGCAGGGGGCTTCCGTGAGCTGGCGGACCGAGATCTGGCCGCTGCAATGGAAGATCGCGTTAAGCTGTGTCAGTGGATACTTTGTGTTCCAGCTTTTCAATCCGATTTTGTTTGCGACCCACGGCGCGGCGGCCGCCGGACAGATGGGCCTCAGCATCACGGTCTTAGTGACTGTCGGCGCGGTTGCCATGTCCTGGGTCGCTACGAAGGCGGCGACATTCGGGTCCTTGATCGCACGGCGCGAGTTTGGACGCCTGGATCAGCTGTTTTTCCCGTGCCTCTGGCAGTCATGGGGACTGGTCAGTGTTCTCGCCGCTTTAGTCTGGGCAGTGGACCTTGCGCTGCACCGGGCCGGGTTGCCGTTGAGCCGGCGGTTTCTCGACCCGCTGCCGCTGGGCCTGCTCGCGCTGGTCACTGTGGTCAATCACGGTATCGGGGCGGAAGCGATCTATTTGCGTGCCCACAAGCGCGAGCCGTACTTAGTGATGTCTCTTCTGTCTGCCGGGCTGGTCGGCCTCTCAGCCCTGCTGCTCGGCAAGCCGTTCGGGGCGACTGGAATGATGCTGGCCTATGCCTGCATTGCGCCGCTGAGCCTCGGGCTGGCGACGGCGATTTTTGTCCAAAAACGGCACCAATGGCACCGGCAGGAGAGCGGCGAATGACCGCAGTCCCGACACTACTAAGCACGACATATGAGGCTGTGGCAAGTGAACTCTGAAACACTGACAAACTCTGCACTCGGCCAAAACGCGGCACTTTTGCTTTCATTGTGTATTCCAACCTACCAGCGGGCCGGCTTCTTGGAAGAGGGTCTGGATGCGGCACTTGTTCAGTGGGCTGACGACCTGACGCCGCTTCAGCGCCGGCAAGTGGAAGTGATCATATGCGACAATGCTTCCACTGATGGAACACCCGCGCTGGTAAAAAAGGTGCAGGAGGCGAACCCCAGCCTCGCGCTGACCTATTTTCGCCAGTCGGAAAATCGCGGGGCTGACGCAAATATTCTTCAGGCCGCAAGCCTCGGAACTGGGCAGTACCTGTATCTTTTGTCCGATGACGACATCCTGCTGCCGGGAGCACTTCGCGCGATGCTGGCATTAATTGACTCGCACCCCGGCACGGCGGCGTTTTGTCTTAACTCGCGTCCCTTCCTCAAAGAGCCGACAGAAGAGAGAAGCCCCGTGCTGCCGATAGACAAAGTCCGGCTTCTTGAGAGCTTGGAGGACTGCCTGCGGTTTTTAGGAACGCGCCTGACATTTCTGTCGCTGCTGATGTTCCGCCGGGATGCGTTTGTCCCGGCTAAGTATGCAGGGTTTGTCGGCACCAATCTTTTGCAGGCGTATCTCTTCGTAGACGCTTTGGGGTGCGGTGGAATGTATGTGCCTCAGCGGATATTTCTGGCGACGCGCGAAAACAATACCGGCGGGTACAATTTCTTTCAAGTCTTTGTCACGGGGTTTGGCGACGTGATGCGGTATGCGCGGAGCCAGGGTTGTGCGGAGACGACGATTCGGGCGGTCTTAGCGCGTCATCTGGCCCAGTTTCTCCTGCCATTCGTGGCGGCATTTAAGCTGCACGGCGTGCATGGCGGGCTTCAGCCGGACTTCAAGGACGGTGCCCGCCGGCTGCTCGCCGAGTATGGATTAAGTCCGGTGCTAATCTTTTGTCTTTTGCCGCTACTGCTGGCGCCGGCCCATGCAGTTCACGGCCTGCGAACCGGCATACGCCTGGTTCGGGGTCGCTCGAAAGGTGCAGCGTGAGGATCAACGCCCAGGTATTCCGCGTATTAAATTTGGCGTACCGAGTGGAAGTGCGGCTATGGAGTCTGTTCTACGGCCTCTTTCTCGGCGGTCTCGGACGCGGGGCGCGGCTTGAGCGGGTGAGCCTGCTGACTAATCCCGAGCGGGTCTTTTTTGGCGACAAAGCGGCAGTCTGCAAGGGAGCACGGATTGAAGCATTCACGCACCACCGGGAACACCATTATGATGCCTCCATCCATATTGGGGCGTACACATCTATTCAGCCTCATGTTCATTTGGCGGCGGCGGCGAAAATGGTGATCGGCTGCCATGTTCTGATGGGAAGCCATGTGTTCATCACTGACCACGACCATGATTTTTCCGCGCTGGAAACTCCGATCAGCGACCAGCCGCTGCGAGTGGACCCGGTCTGCATCGAAGACTTTGTCTGGCTCGGCGAGAACGTCGTCGTGCTGAAGGGCGTCAGAATCGGCCATCATGCCGTTGTCGGCGCAAACAGTGTCGTGACTCGCGATCTGCCTCCTTACGCGGTTGCGGCGGGTGTGCCGGCAAAAGTCATCCGCCTGCGGCAAGGAGGGTTGTCATGAGCTTTAACCAGCGTCTCGGCATCTGCATCCCGACCTATAAGCGCCCGGACCAACTTTGGCTCTGTGTTCAATCCGTCATCGCGGCGGCGGCGCCTTACGACGTGCCGATCTGTATTGCCGATGACTCTGCAGACGACACGAATTCGAGCGCCATCCAGGCGCTGCAAGCCGAGTATCCACAGATTATTCATGTGCGTAACCCGCAGAATTTAGGGATTGACCGAAATATCCTGCACTGCGCCGACATTTGCCCCTGCGACTATGCCTGGCTCCTCGGCGAAGACGACCGGCTGCTGCCGGATGCGGTCGCCTGCGTCCTGAAAGTGCTGGAAGAAAGCTCGCCGGCATTTTTGGCCGTCAACTATTCGTCGGTCAACGAAGAAGTGTCGCTGATCATCAAAGAGAAGCTGATGGACATTTCGGCGGATACCGAGCGTTCCGTCGAAGACTTTTTGCGCCGCGAAGCGCCCGCCATTGGGTTCATCGGAAGCTGCGTCGTCAACAAAGCGCTCTGGGATACCATTGATCCGGCCCCCTATCTGGATACCTACTTCGCCCATGTCGGGCGCATACTGGCATCTGTCTCAGGCCAGCGTGTTTTGTTGATTGCCAAGCCCCTGGTGCTGAACCGGGCGGGCGGCGCGGCGGCGTTCACCTGGTCGGACGATGCTTACGGCGTTTACACCGGCTGGGCGAAAGTGATCCACCTCCTAGAGCCGATTTACGGTCCTTCGGTCTGCGGGGAATGCATTAGGGCGTTTGACCGTCTGCACGGACTGAACACGCTGCGTTTTATGATGGCAAAACGGGCTGATCGTATTTACAACCTGGACATCTACCGAAAGTTTGTCCAGTGCGGCGACCGGGGGCGTTCTTATAAATGGGCGGCGCACCTGGTGGCCTGTCTTCCGCCGTCGCTGTTTCGCGCCCTGCACCTTTTGCTATCTCAAATTCGGCGGCACCAGAACCGCAAAGTAGCGTTGCCTTAACTATGCTGATAAATCGTACAATCTCCGTCACTGGCACTCGTCAGCCTTGGAGCGTGAACTACCAGCATCTTGCCTATTTTCTGGGGGCGATAAGTGGTTTTGTCTGGCTATTGCCGGTATTTGGGCCACCAGGGGGGGGTATTGAAAAGACTGACACGTCTTCGCTGATTCGTTACTTACGCATCCTCGGGCCACTCTGCGTGTTCCTTTTGGTTCGGCAAGAAACGCTGTGGAGATTACGTCGGCTCCTCGCACGTCAAATTACAAATGGCATCGTTCCACGCCCTGTTTTGCGGCTGATCGGCCTGATTCTTACTCTTGGCCTCGTTCCGCTGGCGGCAGGCTTGTTCTCGGCAAACTCGCTGTTCATCGTAAGCGCGGTACTCCCGCTCACAATCAGCTTGTTTTTCTTGCTGGGTGTGATTTTGCTTGATGACTTGAGTTTCAGAAGATGGGTGATCGGGATGACAGGGTCCGCCGTTTTGTTTTTAGCTGTTGGAATGATGACTTCGCACTTTGAGCCGACAAGTTATTATGGCCGGCCGCGTATTCTACTGGGATTTGTTCATCCGATTGTCACGGCTTCGGTTATCCTTGCGGCTTTCTGCTTTGCCCTGCTTCAAATAAGTACCCGGCAGTTTCTGGAGAAGCGTCAGGTGAGGGAGCGGCGGGTGCTGTTTGGCGTTTGTGGAACAGCGACACTGCTGCTGATGCTACTTGCACAAAGCCGTAATGTCTTGATTTCTCTGTGCCTGGGTTTGCTATGCCTGTGGATTGGAGTTCATGTCAGCCGCAAAATCCGCGTTTTGATATTTTCGGGTCTTCTGTTTCTGCCAATCGGCATTTACCTTTTTGTTCTGACCGGCTCTCCGCTGAATCCGGTTTGGGTGCTGCTGAATGATCTGTCTTCGCAGCGCCTGGCTCTTCTACAATCTGTGTTGGCAAGTTCTGTAAGCTTCGGTGATCCGCAACAGCTTTTTGAACCTAGCAATGCCCGGCTGACCGCGCTAGCTGAGTATGTCGGGTTTGCTTCCACTGACTCGGTCTTTCAAAGCTTCTTCTTTAACTATGGCCTCATTTCCGTCGTTTGCTTTGTTGCCCTGCTCTTCACATTAGGCTGGAGACTCGCTTTTCGGGTCGAAACGGTTTATCCTTACAGTGCCCTCTGCGGGATCGTATTTTTCTTCAGCCTTGATGCCCAAGGAGTGACGACCAGTAACTTGATTTTGTTTGTTGTATTTGCTTATGCTGTTCGCGCAACTGTCTCGTTGCAGGCCGCATTGGATCGTTTTTCTCCCTCATGATGAATTTCAGCTTTCTCGGCAATGTTCTGGCTGGTAGAAGCGGCGTACCGGGCGGCAGCAGAGTAGAATTGTCGCGAGAGTAGGATTTCCGTGTGCATATCGGCCTCAATTTACTGTTTATTATTCCCGGTGAGAACGGCGGCACTCAAGTTTACTCGGAGTCGCTAATGCGGGCATTGGCGGCGCTTGGCACCGAAAATACCTATACGGTGTTTGTCAGCCAAGAGGGCGCGGCTTTAGCGCTGCCGCCCGGCTTCAAGAAAGTTGTCTGCCCGGTGCGGGCCGTGCGCCGGGAAGCCCGCTATGCCTACGAACAAACCGCGTTCCCGCGCCTGCTGCGCGGCTTCAATCTCGACGTTCTGCATTCGCTCGGCTATGTCTGCCCCCTGCTGCCGCCCTGCCGGAGCGTGGTGACGATCCATGACCTGAATTATCTGACGCCCTGGCACGGCATGTCCCGCGCTAAGCGGCTATCGCTCGGCTGGTTTGTCCGGCAGTCCGCCCGCCGGGCCGATGCCGTCATCACTGTCTCGGAGTTTTCTAAGAGGGAGATTGTCAGCCGCCTCGGCGTGTCCGCGTCAAAAATTACGGTCACCTCCGAAGGGCCGCGTGAGCCGGCGGACGGGCCGGGGGACGCCTGGGCGGAAATTGCAAGCCGTTACCAAATTGAAGCTCCCTACTTCATGGCGTTCGGCAGTATGACCGGCAACAAAAATTTGGTGCGCCTGCTCCGGGCCTTTGCCCAAGTTCAGGCTGAGGTGCCGCAGACCCTCCTGCTGGTGGGCCGGGCGGACTCTGCCGGGCTGCAAGAAGAGATTGCAGCGCTGGGGATTGAAAGGCGGGTCAATATCACGGGGTATGTGCCCGACAACGCCGTCATGCCGCTGCTGGGACACGCCGACTTGTTCGTGTTCCCGTCCCTGTACGAAGGGTTCGGCCTGCCGGTCTTGGAAGCGCAGCGGGCCGGCACGGCGGTTGCGTGTTCTTCGGTGGCATCCCTGCCGGAAGTGGCCGGCGACGGCGCGGAGTTTTTCGATCCGCTCTCGGTGGACGAAATCGCGCAGGCGCTTCTGCGCTGCCTTCGTGACCCGGCGCGGCGGGCGGCGCTGGTGGAGCACGGACACAAAAACGTCGCTCGGTTCTCCTGGGCGCAGACGGCGGCAGCCACCCTTGGCTGCTACCGGCAGGTTGGGACTGAAACACGGCAACCCGAGAATTGATACCTGTTGCGGATTTTCGGGTATAACTACGGAAACGTCAGCCGCAAGCATTCTGCACATCGCTTACGCGGCTATTCCCCAAAGACTCCACTGCGGCGGTTCCTGCCCGTGCCGAGAGGCTGCGCGATACAGCGTGTCTTGCCGGGTGAGCGGCAGACAGGGAAGGGCGGCGGTTTCAGGCGGCGCGTGGGGCAGGAGAAGGCATGCGGATACTTTTTTTGACGATGTATTACCAACCGGACAGCGCTGCGACCGGCATT
>JAYVVR010000314.1:0-3744 GCA_043786835.1 Armatimonadota bacterium
GATGCCAGCGCGTCTTTGTAAACCGACCCGGCTTGGCCTGCAAAACTGGTTCCGGCAAGCCGCAGAGCCAGCGCTTCCGGGGGTGTGAACGAGGTCGGCAGGAACTTCATTTCAGCCAGGCCGAACTTGCCGTTCTTGCGCTTCACCTGGCCCCACTGACGCAGAACCGCAATGTCCCGCTCGATAGTGGCACGGGAAACGTCAAACTTTTCTTCCAGCGCAGCGGTGTCCCAGTGAAACGGCTCACGGTCGAGGAGCTGCAAGATTTGGATCAGCCGGGAAAATTGTTCTTCAAGTGTCATGTTAAATCCCAGACAGCAGGTGGGCTTCGCCGCCCAGCGAGACTGTGTAGCGGACTTTGCGGACGGTATGCTCCGGGTCCCAGTCTTCCATTTTGTCGTTTGTCACTAAAATCGCCCCAAGCTGTTTGGCGACCCTGAGCAAAACTTCGTCGGCGGCAGTGCCGGCATCTACGAAAGTTAGCTCTAAGCGGTCGCGCATTTTGAGAAGCGCGGGCCGATCGTCTATCGAGTACGGCAGGTTGGCATCAGCGTAGAGTACCACCGGAAAAAAGCCTTTGGCCCAGAGTGTTCGGCGGATGGCGGCGATATGGCGCAAACGCGGCAGGCCATGAACCAGCGATTCCTGGTCGAACCAGGCGACATTGCTGCCGTCTACGACCGCCGCGCCGCGCGGGACACGCTTTAAGGGCAGGAGGCGCAAGGGGTCATCGGACGCGGTCTGTTCAAGCGCACCCCACACACGCGTGTAAGTTTCGGCGTCGGTAGTTTCCAAAGACTTCAGTGCGGACCGGGCAGCGTCAACTAAACCGATCTGTGCTTTGTCTACGGCATTGGTAAGCATTCGGGCTGTGATTGGCCGGCCTAGTTTCAGCGGGAGTGGGAGGGGATCGTCCGAGCCGAGAGCGCCGGGCGGCGGCATGAGTGTGGGTGCCAGCGGAGTACGGGTCGTGATGTAATCGGTCAGCCAGTCATAAACAAGAGGGCTGACACCGCGCAAACGCCCCAGCATCAGCCGCACCGCCGTGACTGCTGCACTGTCCGATACCGGGAATGTGGCGAAAAAGAGCCGAGCATCGGGTTCTGTTTGCGCGGGGGACGCCGCCAGGCGCAGGAGTGTCAGCAGCGTTTCCGAGGCCGCCGGGAAGTCTCCAAAGCGCACTTGCAGTGACAGCAGGCGGCGGGCCATGCTGAAGGCGGGCTTCGGCTCTTTGCGGCCCTCATAAGCACGAACAGCGATTTGCAGCGCGTCCAAATCTTCGCCGTCCGTTTTCAGGACGTCTTCCGCTAGCGCTAAAGCTGTGTCAAACTTGGCTTTGTCGAGCAGGTGCGCGACGGCGACCGGCCACGCGGCGCTGACCGTTTTGGCTGACGACTCTCTTGACCCGGCGCTGTGCTGACGGGTGGACGGCACGGGCGAAACCTTGTCTTCGCTCAGCGCCTTCAGAAGACGCACTTCAATCTGCCTGGCTTTGGCCGTTTGGCGCTCTAAACGCAAGATTCGGTCGGTCTGCTTTTGAGCGGTCTGCCGGGCCTCATCACGCTCGGCTTCAATTTTGGCGTAGGCTCTGACCGATGCGTCAAGCGCCGATTGGACTTCGGCCAGTTCTTGACGTGCAGCGTCGCGCTCTTTGCGGCGGGCATCGCGGTCGGCTTTCAGCAGCGGCATTGGGTCAGGCTTCGGCGTGGGGGGTGGAACAGGTTCGGCGGGTTTCGATTCAGCAGGCAGGGGTTTTGGGTCGGTCTCGGACAGCCCTCGCAGCTTTTCGGCGATTTTGTCATCTTTGATGGCGGCTTGGGCTAGCCGGCTGCGGACGAGCGGCAAGGCCAAACTCTTTGCATTGGGCTGGAAGCCGGCAAAGATCGGGGTGATTGCGGCGCGGTAGTCCGGGTCCTTTAACAGCGCCAGCAGGGCGGCAGGCTTGGTGGCGCTAAGCCAGACTTCGACGTCCGCAACCATCGTCGCGGGAAGCGTTTCTTCTGGAATTGGGGCGGCTTCTTCCCCAAGCATTTCAAACGGCTCCTGCCGGCACTGGCTCAGAAATGACCGTCAGCGGGCGGGACGGGCGGCGATGCTCGTTTTCAGTCACAAGCTGTCCGCAGGCGGCGGCGATCTGCCGGCCCCGTTCCTTGCGCTGAGTGACGACGACCCCAGCGTCTTCCAGGATGCGCCGGAACACGAGAATCCGGCCCATGTCCGGGCGCTCAAACGGCTCGGCTACCGAAGTCGGGTTGTACGGGATGACGTTGACTGCCGCCGACGTGCCTCTCAAAAGCTGTGCCAGCTCGCGGGCGTGGCTCGGCTCGTCGTTGACCCCTTTCAATAAGACATATTCGAATGTTAGCCGCCGGCCTGTCTGGGCGGCGTAGTTCCGGCAGGACTCCATCAGCCGGGCAAGGGGATAAGTCTTGTTGACGGGGACTAAACGCGTCCGCAGCGCGTCATTCGGAGCATGAAGCGAGACGGCGAGCGTAAGCTGCAAGTTTTCCAAAGCCAGCTTATCGATGTTCGGGACAATGCCGACGGTGGACAGCGTGATATGGCGCATGGCGACCCCGCATTCGGCGTTTAGTATCCGAATGGCTTTCAGCGTTGCGTCATAGTTCAAGAGCGGCTCGCCCATGCCCATCAAAACAATATGAGTAATTCGGCGTGTGGACAGAGATTGCAGGAGCAGGAATTGCGAGACAATCTCGGCGGTCGTCAGATTGCGGGTGAGGCCCTGCGTACCGGTCGCGCAGAACGCGCAGGCCATCGGGCAGCCGGCTTGCGTGGACAAGCACACCGAGACGCGATTGGCATCGGGCAGCAGAACACACTCTATTGGGTGGCCGCCGTCGGTCAGCACGGCCAGGGCTTTTAGTGTTCCATCGCGCGTGTCGTTCTGTTGCTGAACCAATTTAAGGGGCAGCTCGGTGAATGTCCCCGACAGCGTTTCACGAACTTGGGCAGGCAGATCGGTCATGGTCGCGAAGTCTGCTGCGAACCCACCCCCGGTTTCCGGCAGCATCCGCCGGTACAGCCACTCCGCCACCTGCGACCCACGATAGGCAGGCAGACCCATCCCCGAAAGCCGTGCCCGGATCTCGATCGTCGTCAGCCCGATTAAACTTTTTTGCTCTAGCACGACAGAAGTATACCCGATAACCTCCCAAGAGCGTTCCCAGGGCGGCACTTCGGCAGGGCGAACCGGCAAAACCAGCCTCTCAGCATCCCTCAGCAAAAGTCTCGTCCGCCTGTGAATGTGCCAGTGTTTGGTATTTCAAGAGCGTAAACGCCCACTTTACCCCGCTTCGCTTCGAGGGGCGGTCCGGAAGAGCTATCTGGAGGGGCGTGGCGGAAGAGTTCGACAATCTTATTCTTGTCCCGTGCCCTCCGGGTCCGCCAGTGCAGCAGGCGGGCCCTGAGCGTCCTTGCTCCTCACCTTATACATCTCGAAAACCGCCGGGTGAACATAAGACCTGCGTTTTGGTGCCGAACGACTCGAACTCCTGCAATGCGAGCGACGCCAGCACGGTACCAGCCTACGTGCGGAAGTCTTTGGCGGTAAACTCGGAGCCGGCGATCTCGTGTAGGTAGGCGTTCACGTCGGCGGATTCAATCGAGTGCCGATCACCATGTTCATCGGTGTACTGGAACACTTCCTGGCCCGGCTCGTGATGCAGGCGGGCGACAATCCCGGCCAGCTTTTTGTCTTTGAGGTCAATCGTATGCTCTTTGCCG
>JAYVVR010000315.1:0-3735 GCA_043786835.1 Armatimonadota bacterium
ACCATGTTCGAGAGGCCGTCGGTGCAAAGCAGGAGCATGTCGCCCGCCTGCACATCCGCTTCGGAGACTTCGGCCTCAATCGTCGGCTCAATCCCAATCGCGCGGGTAATAATGTTTCGGAAGCGCGACGACCGCGCTCCTTCTTCGGTGATTGCCCCGGCCCGGACCTGCTCGGCCACATAAGAATGGTCATGGGTGACTTGACGCAGCAGGCCGTCACGCAAGAGGTACGCCCGGCTGTCCCCAGCATGGGCTACGTACAGCCTATCGCCCTCGACGACTGCCGCAACGCACGTCGTCCCCATACCTTTGCGATCCTCATCGGCGGACGCCAGCTCATAGACCCGCGAGTTCGCCCGGCGCAGAGCGGTCGTCAGCGCATCGGCGACGACGACTTCCCCCAGTTGACGGCTATCGAGCAGCTCGGCCAGCGCATCTTCGGTGGCTTCGACGGCGGCGGTCGCCGCTTGTTCGCCAAACGAACGTCCGCCCATGCCGTCCGCGACAATCAGCACGCCATCGGCACGGATTTGTCGCTTGCGCGTATCCACCACGGCAAAGCGGTCTTCATTGGAGGCCCGCTGCCCGGTATCAGTTTTCGCCCCGGCGGAGATATTCATAGATAGACACAGTATAACGCTTAGGCGCAGAAAAGGCAACAGCCAAAGTACGGGTTCTTCGGTATGAAAGGCTAGGCGATGGCGTCAGATGCGGTGTGGTGTTAGATTCCCTGCTCTCTTGCTCTGACATTAGCGTACAATATTTCAAGTTCAGCCTCTGTGGAAAGGGGATTTAATTGCTCTTTCATTCCCGAGAACGCCTGCCGCACGTTTTCTAACATCTTCGCTTTATTTGGGTCATGGCATTCTGCAAATATCTCCAGTGCCATCTGTTCAAATTCGCTGAGCATGAACTTGATACCATCAAGTTCGCCTGTGGGCGTTTCCATGAGTTCCCTCCTTTCGATATGTGTATATGCTGTCGCCCGATTTGGAATAATGCATTGTTCGAACTATGGGTTAGAGAACCATGCGCTAAAGCACACGGCTAGGGTTTTATTGGGGTATTGGGCGCGGACGCCGGGGACTACCGCTTCGCGGCACTGGGATTTGTATTTTCTCAGCCCCACGAAGTGGGGGTTCGCGGCATCCGCGCCTGATAGCCGTGTGCTTCAGCACATGGTACTTATTCATGCAGCAAAGTATGCGTTATTCGGGCTTTTCCCGCAACGCCCATCCCGACAGACCAACCGCGCCGAGGCAGCCGAGCGTCAGGCACACGCCGTAGAAGATGCGAAACGGCAGCGGAAACGGCGGGTCGTAGCCGAGTGCCGCCGAGGCTATCCCTGCGGCGGCCAAGCAAGTCCCGATGCGGGCATTGATATCGGCAGGCTTTTTCTCGAACTTCCGGGCGTTCCCGAGGCCGCCGCCGGTCGCCATGCCGACGAGAAACAGCAGCCCCCCTACCCCGATGCCGACAGTCAGCGCCAGCCAGTAGGAATGCGCCCAGGTTGAGTACGCAATCACGAGAACTGCCACGCCTGCCAGCCCCAGCCGCGCCCACGCTGTCTGCGTTTGGGACATCAGCTTACGGCCCCGACGGCGGACGCGGTGACCACGGACTCGCCGGTGGATTTGTTGGCGGCTCCTCGGGCGGACTTGCCGGGGGGAACTCAGCCGGCGTCTGTGCCGGCGGGTAGACCGTCGGCTCTGCGGGTGGATACTGCTGGGCCGGCACAGACGGGTAAGATTGCGGCGGCACAGGCGTCGTGCCCCACGACGGGGCGGGCGGCGGCGGGGGCGATGTCGGCTGCGGCACATAGCCCGGATAGGCAGGCGGCGCGGCGGCAGGCGGCGTCCCCCATTGCGGCTGGGGCGGGGCGGCGCTCGGGGCAGGCGGCCAAACGCCGGGCGCGGCAGCGCCGTAAGCAGGCGCAGCTTGGTTGACACCGGGCATCCCGATCATGTCTCGGTAGGCCAGCGCGGCAACGAGATAGGTCATCGGCAGGGCTACGAACTCGCCGAGGCCGCAGGCAAAGAAACTGGCAATGACCAGCAGTCCCATCACGAAGAGGAACCCGACAGCGTTCCAGACGTCCTGCTTCATCCCGTTAATGCTCCGGGAGACCGCGCTGCCGAGCGGAACACCATCGGCGATCAATGCCGTGGAAGGGAATAACAGACTGGCCAGCAGCAGGCCGGGGAGAATGCAGAACACCATGCCGATAGAAATCGCAATTTGCGAGACAAAGGTGTAAACGAGCATAGGGAGAAAAAATGGACCGCCGCTGAACAAGTCGCCAACGCTAATTGCCTCGCCGCGCACCTGCTTCACCGCTGTTCGGTAGACCCCGGCGGCTATAAAAGCCCCGTACATGAACGTAAAAATCTGGTTGCCGAAATAAACACCCAAAGGCTCTCCAGACTGGAACACCGCGATCCAGTAGGCGCCGTTGCTGTAGTCAGGCTGACCGTTCGGCCCTAGGGGGACGGTCGGCGGGTGACCGCTCGTGCGCTGAACAATCTGGGCGACGATTGCCGGAATCAGCGCCAGCAAAGCCCCGACAATCCACACTCCAGCATTGGCTTTGAACAGCTCGAACGCCTCGCCGACCCAGCCGAAGTTGACCCGGCCCGGCGGCTGATACGCGCCGCCGACCGGCATGCCATAGGGAACACTCATTTTCTAAGTCCTTTCGTCGGGCGAAACGCTGCCGCCCAGAACAATGCGGTCACTGGGAAAAGAAGGGGAAACGAGAAAAGAAGGGGAAACGGGAAGGCTGGGCGGGGGAGGCCAGACACCAACGCCCGCCGGGGCGTAAACCGGTCCTGGCAGCGGGGCCATGTCAGGCATTCCGGCCATGTCCCGGTACGCCAGGGCGGAGACCAAGACAGTCATCGGCAGCGTTGCCAACAGCCCGACGCCGCAAAGAATCTGGCCGGCGTACAAAATTAGGCCCTGCACAAACACAAAGCCCGCCGCCGGAAGCGCTTGCCCCTTCATCGACGTCATGCTGCGCCGGAGCGCCGGGAACAGCCGGACCCCGTCCGCCATCAGCGCAAACACCGGCAAAAGCAGCCCAGCCGCCAGCAGTGTCAGCGCAAAATACGCAAGAAATCCGATGCCTAGAGACAGCGCCGTCCAAAGCCCCGAGCCGTGCCGCCAGGTCACGAGAAGCATCGGCCCGAAACAAATCGCTTCCAGGGCATACGCGCCGAACCCGAGCAGCAAAGTCGCCCCGAGCATCCGTCCGAATAGCGGCCCGCCCCGAAATAAGTCTTTTATCTCAACGGGAACCCCGCGCACCTGCCGGACGGCGAGACGGAGCATGCCGCCGTACAGAAACGCCGACCAGAGCGAGTAGACGGCCATCAGTCCAAACTCCCACGGGATAAGTTTGAGCAGGGTGGCGTTCATCTGGGCTTGGGACGGTCCCAGCGCCGGCGGTGCGGTCGGCAGCCCACTCACGCCGGCCGGCGGCGGGGGTGGCGGTGTAAACCCATGCGGGAACAGCGTCGTCCACATCAATGCATAAAATGCGATGACAAGCACGAAAACCGGCAGCAGAAGCAGCAGTGTCGCGGCAATCCACGGTCCGATTTGGGCGCTGAACAGCCGCCACGACTCCGAAATCCAGCCGAAGCTGACCATGCCCGTGACCGGCGAAGTCGGCCCGGCTTCCACCGCCCGTCCAAACGAGGCAGGGTCAGTGGTTTGGATTGGAATGCTCATGCA
>JAYVVR010000316.1:0-10371 GCA_043786835.1 Armatimonadota bacterium
GCCTCAGTCTGGCACTTGCGGCATCCTGCCTCAGTCTGGCACTTGCGGCATCCTGCCTCAGTCTGGCACTTGCGGCATCCTGCCTCAGTGTCGCTCCCTTTCACATCGCTATGGAGGCATTGTGACTAGTGGCCCCTGTTAGGGAAGGGCGATACAGAGCGAGGAACGAGTGGGAGGGGTTCCAAACTTCCCGTTCCCGCCAACTCCCCACTATGCCGCGTTGTTTCTACCACAGTCAGCCCCAATGTCCCCACAAAATCTTCCAAAGCAAGCGTCGGCGCATCGGTATAGGACGCAAGATAAGTCCGCCAGCCGTTCGCGGGAATGTCCGAAACGGCAAAGCAAAGGGCAAACGAAATCTGCACCTTGTCGGCGCGGCCTTTAGCGTCCGGCCCTATCTCCATTTCGCGAACCGCCGAGGAGACAACTTCGCCGTCCGTATCGGTGAGTGTGACCGGCGGCAGAGGCGTGTCGCGCGGCCAGGCCATAGACGCACGAAAAACCGCGACGCCGCTGAGTGCTTGGGAAGTGGAATTAAAGACAACAAGGGCGCGGGAGGTATCCGGATTCTCAGTCCCGGTGTTGGTACGGTCGGCGATGGATTGGAAGTCAGGAGGCATAATCAGAGTACCATGTCATAAATGACACGGCTACACAGCGAAGACGCTACGAAGTACCGCTTCAGCACTGGCTACCCGGAGGGCGCGGCACTGGGAAAGATTGTTCTGAACCCCGCGAAGCGGGTGTTTTGTGGCGTCCGCGCCGCATAGCCGTGTCGTTCACGACATGATGCTAAAACAGGTGAATCATATAAGAGACTGGAACATCACTGGCACTGAATTCCGGGACTTTGAGCGCTTCAGGAACCCGGTTACGCAAAACAGCGTTTGCTCCACCCCGCGCTGGCTTCTCCCACTTCGTAGAGATAGCCTGTATTGCTATGATTAGGTTTTGAGAAGCAATAGCTTTAGAATGTATCTCAAAACTCCCCCCGGCCCCCAATTTCTGAGGCAGGACGCCGCAAGAACGGGGGAGCAGGAGCGGATTCTCTTCGTACGGTTCCCCCATTATTGGGGGCGAGGGGGACTCTTTCTGAGTTTTGAAATACATTCTTAGGCATAGCGTGTGTCACCAAATCAGGCGACGGCAGTTTCCAGAACGCGGCGGATGTTGCTTCCCGTATTCTCGCGGAGAAACGAGGCAATCGCGACCATCTTGTCTTTGTGAAAGGGACGCAGCGCAAGTTTCTCCGCTAACGCGACGGCAGTCAATCCGGCGGCGTCCTGTGTTTGAGCGTCAGCGCCGTGAGCAACTAATACCTGAACCAATTCAAAGCGTCCGTTGCTGACGGCAACTACCAGCGCGGAACGCGAGGGATTTTCTTGACTGTGCGTAGTGATGTTCGGGTCTGCGCCGTATTCCAGCAGCAGTTTGACGATCGCAGAAGAGCCGTGCAAAACGGCCAGCATCAGCGGCGTCCAGCCATTTTCGGAAGCGGCGTTTATGTTCGCGCTTTGCTTTAGGCACTGCGAGACGGAATGGGCGTCGGCGGCTTCAACAGCAGTCAGCAAGGCAGTGTCGCTCGAAGTCAGTGGCATCGGTTGATCCTCTCATTAAGATAAAGTGCCGAGATACGGCGTGGCATGGTCGAAAACGGTTCCCGCCTCAGCTTCAAGATAGTAATCGTAAACCGCGGCTTTTAGGTTCCATCGCACCCAGGCTTTGAACCACATGCTTGGCGTATTAAGAACCTGCGCCGCATAGTATCCCCAGTCGCCAATAGAAGGAATAACTTGGGCCTCTTCCATGCGCTGAACTTGGTAACTCGCATAGTTGTTGAGGACACCGGCCAAGTCGCGAACTTCGCCGGTGACGACAAACCGATAAGTAAGAGCAATGCTTTTCAGCGTAAGGCCGATGTCTGCCGAGGCGGGGGTAGCTTTAATCACTCGCCGAGCCAGCGCTTAAATACCAATGTCGCATTGTGGCCGCCAAAGCCGAAAGAGTTGGAGAGGGCGATGTTGACCTGCTGCTCGCGGGGCGTGTTGGGGACGAAGTCTAAGTCGCACTCGGGGTCAGGGTTGGTCAGGTTCATGGTCGGGGGCAGGAGGCCGTGTTTGAGGGCAAGCGAGACGGCGATGGCTTCAATCGCGCCGGCGGCCCCTAAAAGATGCCCGGTCATGGACTTGGTGGACGAGACGGCGAGTTTGTAGGCATGAGAGCCGAAGACGCTCTTGATGGCCTGGACTTCGAGAACGTCGCCGGCAGGCGTGGACGTGCCGTGGGCATTGATGTAGCCGACGGCGGACGGGTCAATCTCGGCGCTCTTCAAAGCCGCAACCATCGCCCGTGCCGCGCCAGCGCCTTCGGGGGCGGGGTGGACCATATCGTAAGCGTCGTTGCTCATACCGTAGCCGATGACTTCCGCGTAGATTTTGGCCCCGCGTGCTCTGGCGATTTCCAACTCTTCTAAGATCAGAATGCCGCCGCCTTCGCCTAAGATAAAGCCGTCGCGACCTGAATCGAATGGGCGGGAGGCATGCTCAGGGTCGTCGTTGCGGGTGGACATGGCCTTCATATTGGAGAAGCCCGCCATCGAAATCGGCACGACGGCGGCTTCGGAACCGCCGGCGGCAATCGCATCCGCCTCGCCGCGCTTGATGACTTGGTAGGCATCGCCGATGGAGTTGGTCGAAGTCGCGCAGGCGGTCACGGCGGTTTCGCTTGGGCCTTGTGCGCCTAAAATCTTGGCGACGTTCCCCGTGCCCATGTTCGCGATCATCATCGGGATAAAGAAGGGACTGACCCGGCCGAGGCCGCCTTCCATCATCTTGCGGTGCTGCTCCTCGAAGGTCGCAATACCGCCGATGCCGCTGCCGATAAAGACCCCGACACGGGCACGGGTTTCGTCCGTAATGGGAAGCTGGGCGTCAGCGACGGCCATTTGGGAGGCAGCGACGGCAAACTGGGCAAAGCGGTCCATGCGCCTTGTTTCTTTGCGGTCTAGATAATCTTCCGGCTTGAAGCCTTTGACCTGCGCCGCAATGCGAGTGGCGATCGCCGAGCAGTCGAAGTCTTGGACCAGCCCGACGCCGCTGCGCCCGGCCAGCAGCCCCTGCCAGTAGATATCAGTGCCGATGCCGAGCGGGGTGACCGCGCCTAGTCCTGTGATTACTACCCGTCGCTTGCTTGTCATAAGTCAGTTTGTCAAAAAAGAAAAGAAGCGTGGGAGTAAACTCCTACGCTGTGGGGCGAAGCGCCCAATCTCCACCTGCGTGGAGAAAGATTTTGTGCTCGCGCCTCCTACTCACTGCGTTCGGTAGCGGAGTGAAAGGCGGTCACTTGGCGTCTGCGCCCCGCAGCGTCGCAATTTATTGCCACGCCCTTGGGCTAACTGCTACTTGCTCTTCTCGTCGATATACGAAACCGCTTCCTGGACCGTCGTGATCTTTTCGGCATCTTCATCGGGGATTTCGACATCGAACTCTTCTTCCAGGCCCATGACCAGCTCGACAACGTCAAGCGAGTCTGCGCCGAGATCGTCCACAAAGGACGCCTGCGGTGTGACTTCGTCTTCGGCCACATCGAGCTGCTCTACCACGACTTTTTTCACGCGATCAAAAGTTGACATATTTTGTTTCTCCTCGGTACTTCTTGAAATTTTGTTACTTCTTGAAATTATTAATTCTAAATCGTTAAGCCGCCGTCTACGGTCAGCGTTTGGCCTGTGATATAACTTGCGGCGGGCGAACACAAAAACAGCACGGCGTCGGCGACATCTTCCGGCCTGCCTAACCGGCCCGCCGGAACTTCTTTTAAGATGGACGCTTTTACATCGTCCTTCATGCTGCCCGTCATAGCAGTCTCAATAAACCCCGGTGCGACAGCATTAATCTGGATATTGCGGCTGGCGACTTCTTTCGCTGCCGTCCGGGTGAAGCCGATTAGCCCAGCTTTTGACGCTGAATAGTTCGCCTGGCCGGGATTTGCGATCAGGCCCATGACCGATGTGATATTAACGATCTTGCCCTGACGCTGCTTGACCATTGGTTTCAGAGCAGCGCGGGTCATCAAAAACGTCCCTTTCAGGTTGCTGTCCAGCACCGTGTCCCAGTCCTCTTCGGACATCCGCAGGAGCAGGCCGTCGCGGGTTGTGCCGGCATTGTTCACTACTATATCCAAACTGCCCCACGATGTCAAGACCTGCGCGACGAATTTTTCGACGTCGGCGGCGTTTGCCACGTCGCACCGAGCAGCAATCGCGCGGCGTCCGAGCGCCTCAATCTCCGCCGCAACTGCTGTCGCGGCTTCAAGCGACGAGTGCCCGGCGACCGCAACATCCGCCCCAGCCGCCGCGAGTGCCAGCGCAATCGCACGTCCAATTCCGCCGCCGCTTTTGCTCATGCCCGTCACAACCGCGTGTTTTCCTGCGAGAATCATACTGTAACCGCCTCTATCCCGGCCATGTCGCCGACCGAGACGACTTTGACGTCCGGCGCAATCCGCTTCATCAGCCCCGCCAGCACCGTTCCTGAGCCGACTTCGACAAACTCCGTAAAACCATCGCTGACCAGGCGCAGAATTGTCTCTTCCCAGCGCACTGGATGGTCAATCTGCGCCGCTAAGTTCGTTCGTATTTCGTCCGGTGTCGTCTCATAGTCCGCTGTTAGATTGGCGACGATGGGAACAGACGCCATCTGGATTACCGCATCCCGCAGCGCGTATTCCATCGCTTCGACTGCCGGTGCCATCAGCGCCGAATGGAACGCGCCCGACACGTTCAGCGGCAAAACCCGCTTTGCCCCGGCCGCTTTCGCCAGCTCCGACGCTTTCGCGACCCCATCTGGGCTGCCCGAGATGACCACCTGCCCGCCGCCGTTGAAGTTCGCCGCCGACACCGGCCCGGCGCTCTCGGCGTCCGCACAGACCGCGACTACCTGCTCTGCCGATAGCCCCAAGACCGCCGCCATCGCGCCCGGCCGGGTCAATGCCGCCCGGTGCATCTCCTGAGCACGCCTGCTGACAAGTTTTAGCCCCATCTCAAAGTCAAACGCCCCAGCCGCGTACAGTGCCGCATACTCGCCAACTGAATGGCCTGCGACCGCTTCCGGGCTTGGAACGCCGCGCTCTCGCAAAACAGCCAGCACGGCAGCCGAGGTCACATACAGTGCAGGCTGCGTGTGAATTGTCTGCTTCAGGGCATCTTCCGGCCCGTAAAGGCAAAGTGTACTGATTTTCTCGCCGAGATACTCGTCGGCTTGCTCAAAGATTGCCCGAGCCGCTTCGGAATGAGCGCATAAGTTCTGTCCCATGCCGACCGCCTGCGACCCCTGCCCCGGAAAGATGTACGCGATTTTAGACATTAATTGAACTTAGCGAAGGAAGCGAGGAAGTAAACTTCTCTCGCTGAAAAAACCGTCCATCGGACGACAAGAAATTAACCCCACATCCGGTCGCGAACTTCCCCTGTCAAGTCATCCACCGATAATAAGACAGTCATCGGAAAAATCGTCGCGCCTTCAAGAATTATTTCGATACACCGTAAAGACTGTAAGCCTTTCGATGTGGAAGAAGCTCAATCTGCGACTTATGCCGAAAACGCATTTGTCGCGGGACAAATGCTCTGCGCCCGCTACCACGACGCTCAATGAAGCACAATGCTGACTTGATTACAACACCGCACTTCATCATACTCTGTGCCATTCTTTCGTCCGAAGGACAACCTTAACCAGCGAGAGAAGTTTACTTCCTCGCTTCTTCTTATTTCAATGCCCCCACCGAACCACATTCGCGCCCCATGTCAAGCCTGCGCCGAAGCCGACGAAGACCAATAAGTGGCCGGGCTGGATGCGGCCTGATTTGACGGCTTCGTCTAACGCCAGCGGAATGGACGCCGACGATGTGTTGCCGTAGCGGTCCAGGTTGACAATCACTTTCTCGCGGGGCAGGCCCATCCGCTCGGCGGCTTTGTCAATAATGCGAATGTTGGCCTGGTGCGGGATGAGAAAATCTATGTCGGACGGCGACAGGCCCGCCGCTTCGACAGCTTTGAGTGCCACTTCGCCCATAATCGTGACGGCGAACTTGTAGACTTCCTTGCCATTCTGGGTAATCATACCAGGATGGTCGCCGGTGCGCGGGACACACAGTAGCGGGCCGCCGGCACCGTCAGCCCCGAGGATGCCGCCGAGATAGCCGCCTGGTGCTGAGACTTCGCCGACTACGACTGCTCCGGCCCCGTCCCCGAACAAGACAGACGTGCTGCGGTCATCCCAGTTCAAGATTGGCGACAGCGTTTCGGCACCGACAACAAGCACGTGAGTGTTAGCCCCCGACATCACCATCTGGGCGGCAACGTGAAGCGCATACGCAAAGCCCGAGCAGACTGCGCCGAGGTCAAACGCAGCGGCGCTGCGAGCGCCCAGCTTGGTCTGAACAACGGTTGCGGTAGACGGGAACGAGCCGGGATAGTCAGGGGTGCTGCTGGCGACAATAATCAGGTCTAAGTCAGCAGGAGACAGGCCGGCGGAGATTAGAGCGCTTCGGGCGGCTTCGGCGGCGAGGTCGGAAGTCAAGACTCCCGGCGCAACAAGGTGCCGGGCGCGAATGCCGGTGCGGCTTGCGATCCACTCGTCGGACGTGTCCATTTTTGCCGCAAGTTCGTCGTTTGTAACAACGCGCGGCGGGACAAACGAACCGGTTCCGAGAATGCCAGCGCGGCGCAGGCCGGAGGCTAAAACACTCATGCTTTGCTCTCAAATGCCGGCAGGGCATCGCGGATGGCCTGCACATATCCGCCTGCCGCCGCATCTATCGCTGCCCGAATACCGCCGGCAATGGCTTTCGCGTCGGAGCGTCCATGCCCAATGACCGAAACCCCATTGACGCCGAGCAGCGTCGCGCCGCCGAACTCCGAGTAGTGAATTTGCTGGGCAAGCTGCCGAAAAAGGCGGTCAAGAACTGCCTGCGAACTCGCGATTTCAGGCTCGGTCTCGGTCATCCGGTGCAGCAGGTCAAAGACCATCTCGGCCATGCCTTCGCCGCTTTTGACCAGAATGTTGCCCCAAAATCCGTCGCAGACGACCACGTCCACGGCGTGCTCAAAGACATCTTTGCCTTCGACATTGCCGCAAAAATTCAGCGATGTTGACTTCAAAAGCTGGTGCGCTTCTTTCGCCAGCTCGTTGCCTTTGCTTTCCTCGGAGCCAATGTTCAGAAGACCGAGCCTCGGGTTAGGAACCCCCAGAACACGCTCGGCATAAATCGCGCCGAGAAGGGCGAACTGCCGCAGATTGCGGGTCGAGCAGTCGACATTGGCCCCGGCATCGAGAAGCAAAGCGCGGCCCTGAATAGTGGGAATGCCGGTGGCGAGGGCAGGGCGCTCAATACCGGGAATGCGCCCGATGTCAAGCGTTGCTATCGCCATCGCTGCGCCGGTGCTGCCGGCACTGAATGTGGCGTCCGCTTCGCCGGACTTGACCATCAGGCCCGCGACGACCAGCGACGACTCGCGCTTCCGCCGGGTTGCTTGGACGGGATGCTCCCCCATCTCAATTGTCTGCTCCGCCGACCGAATTGTGACTGACGCAGGAACATCGCCGAGGGCGTTTAAAGTCTCGCTGATGACGGCTTCCCGGCCCACGAGGACGATCTTGATATCGGGCCGCTCCCGTGCGACGACCAGCGCTCCTTTAACTGCTTCAGTGGGCGCGAAATCGCCGCCCATCGCGTCCACGGCGATTTTCAGGGGCATAGGTTACTCTTCGGCGGTCGCAGTGTCTTTGACGGCGATCATTTGCTTGCCATTATAAAAGCCGCAGTCCGGGCACGCATGGTGATCTAGCCGAGAGTTCTGCTTCTGGCAGCCGGGGCAGTAGCCCGACACGATTTCGGGCGGGGTCAGCTTGTAATGGGTTCGGCGCTTACGGGTGCGCTGGTTAGAGTGGCGTCGTTTCGGCAGTGGCATGGGTTA
Source organism: Armatimonadota bacterium (assembly GCA_043786835.1). Lineage (GTDB taxonomy): Bacteria > Armatimonadota > Armatimonadia > Armatimonadales > Capsulimonadaceae > JANXMY01. The sequence goes on from JAYVVR010000316.1 coordinate 7,973, forward strand.
AGTTTCCTTCGAGATAAATTGCCGGCACTTCCAGTGCCGGTTTCTGGCCTATTCTTGTAATAGCTTTCCTAAATCGCGGAATGGCGAGTTTTGAATGGCTTCGTCGTCCGAAAGGGCCGGCTCAACGACCGGAATGCCGGGGCATTGCTCGCGGCAAAGCGGCTGGAGCGGTGCGGCAAGAAGCGCGGCCTGACGGATCAAAACGTCCAAACAGAGGTTCTGACCGTCGAATACCCGTCCGATTTCTTCTTCGACCACTAAGACTTTCGGGTCTCGGTGGGCTACACTTTCGATCACTTCAATATCGAACTCTTCCTCCAAATCCGCGTGGATTGCCGCCCGGACCGGGTCGAGGCAGCGGGAACATTCCAGCTCAATCGTCGTGTCAATCGGGCCGCGCACCAGTACCATTGTCCCAGTGTTGGTGACACTGACTTTGCCGGTAATCGGCGCGACGTAATCGACATCGTCGTCAGTATATGGCTGTTCGTAAATTTCGTAAACCTGCCGCATCCCTGGGGTCCGCAGCAGTTCCGCCAAATCAAATTTCAGCATAATCGTGGCCCTCGCTTGCCGGGCAGAAAAATAAGAGACGGCTAAAGCCGCCCCATAGTGTACCACAAAATCCGGCAAAAGCAAGTTTTTATTTAGCGGCGAGTAGCGGCAAGCTCCGACGCGCGGCCATTGCCGTTCAAGCTGGCGTTGTGCCCGCCCCCCCCCGCCGGCCCGACCCGCCCATCCAGCTTCATACGTCCGCGCTGGATAGTTGCCATCAGTTCGCCGACCTGCTTCTCTAAATCTGTCATAACCCCATGCGCGTACTGGTCGGCCCCCAGCCGCAGCGACGACGAGTCCTGTTCGGCGGAGGCCACAATTTCGCGGGCCTGGGCCGTGGCAAGCCGGACTAATTCGCTCTGGCTGAGCATGATTTCGGCCTGGTGAGACGCGTCAGCGACTTTCTTTTCCGATGACTGATGTGCCTCCGCCAGCATCTTTTCAGCCCGCACCCGCGCCTCTTCGACGGTCTTTTTCGATAGTGTTTCCGCCGAAAGGCTCATTTTGTTGACTTCGGCCTCGGTCTCGCGCAAGTGCCGCTCGGCATTAATTCGAGCTTCCCGGATGATCTCGTCGGCCTCGGTCGTTGCATCTTCCAATGTCTGCTCGGCAGTTTCGCGAGCGCCATCCACGATTTTATCGCTTTCCGCGGTGACCCGGCTGGCTTTTTTGACATCTTCGGGCAGCGACGCCCGAATCTTGTTGGTGATGTCATGGTAATCTTCCGGGTGGAAGTTCCACGCCAGTCCCATGACGGTCTTTTGCTCGTCGATCAGCCGTTCCAGCTCGTTTAATAGTTTGATAATATCCATCAGTTATCCCCTACAGCAGTCAGTTTTTACAGCACCGTCAATTCTCTACAGCAGCATTATCGAAATTTTTGCGCCAATGCGTCTTGAACCGGCTTCGGCACCAGCCCCGTGATATCACCGCCAAACCGGGCGATTTCTTTGACAATGCTCGACGACAAATACGCATGTTCGGCAGCCGTCATCAAAAAAATTGTTTCAACCTTCGGTTCCAAATGCCGGTTCAACAGGGCCATCTGAAACTCATACTCAAAGTCCGAGACCGCCCGCAGCCCTTTCACAATGACCTGTGCGCCGCTTTCGACCACAAACGAGACCAGCAGCGTCGCCGGCAGTATTTCGACCCGCACATTCGGCAGGCCAGCGCAGCTTGACCGCACAAGCTCCGCCCGCTCCTCTGCCGTAAACAGCGGCGACTTGGACGAGTTTGCTGCTACCAGCACAATTAGCGTCTCAAACATCCCCGCCGCCCGGACAATCACGTCCCGGTGCCCACTCGTCACCGGATCAAAACTGCCGGGGTACACTGCAATCATCAGGCATCAAACTCCAAGACGCTCAAGAGCATTCTCCAAAGAGAGACCGCCCTGACGCTCTTTTGCTTCCAGTCAACACTGTTTCATAGCTTCGCTTTTCAAGAGGTAGGCCGTCTCGCGCTCCGACTCAATTTCAGGCCAAAGCTCGATCGGTGCGATGACACCAGCTTCTTTGCCATCCGCGTCTGAAATATACTGGATTGGGGCCTCGTTAATCATTGATATGGCCTTTGAAACCATGTGTTGAAACACACGGCTACACAGCGAGGACGCTACGAAGTACCGCTTCGCGGGACTGGGACCTATTTCAATCTTTTCTTAACCCCGCGAAGCGGTGTTTGATGGCGTCCGCACCGCACAGCCGTGCAATTTATTGCATGGTTCCTATGCACAAATGGCTGACCGTATTTCACTCATTATGGCAGCAACCTCTTCCGGCGAACGCGAATGCTTTGCGAGAACCGTTGCCATGGTGTCCAAAATTCGCTCCGGTGATGAC
>JAYVVR010000317.1:0-3730 GCA_043786835.1 Armatimonadota bacterium
GTCGGCGATCACGGCGCGGGCCGCGCCGGTTTTGGGGTCGGGATCGGTCAGCAGCAAAAAGCGCTCCTGTCCCCAGCTTTTCTGTTTGCGAACAAGCTCCATGCCGATCAGCCTCCAAGCTTCCGAAAAAATATTTGTCTATGCGTCGCCGTTCAGTCGAATTTCAGTAATGCTTTTTTGTGCTACGCTGCATCGGCTTGAATGCAATCAAGCCGATGACCCACGCGTTTGCCCAAACAGCGGTTCTGACCCAGAACAACGACAACGCCCGGTCCGGCTCAAACACTGCTGAAACGATTTTGGCCCCGCAAAATTTCAAAGTCGCGACGTTCGGCAAGCTGTTCACGATTACCGGCCTGAATGCGAATGTCAACGGCCAGGTCCTGTATGTGCTGGGCGTTTCTGTCGGCGGCGCGAAACACAACGTCGTCTACGCGTACACGTCTAACAATGCCGATAACTCCCCGAGCGGCGTTTATGCCTGCGACGGCGACACCGGGACACAGCTTTGGAAACGATCCTGCCGCCTTCCGCAACTTGCACGACGGCGACTCCAGTCATTGACCCGGCGACAAACATGCTCTATATGCTGTCGAAGTCCGGCACCGACGATATGGGCCTAACCTATCTCCATGCCTACAATAGTACCACAGGCACGGAGAAAGCGGTTGTTCAAGTCCAGGCATCCGCGCCCGGCAGCGGCGACGGCAGCGGCAGCGGCACCGTTTACTTCGACGGCGACCACGGCAAAGGCCGCTTCCATGCCAACGACCAGGCAGATCTGCTGTTTGCCGACGGTATGGTTTACACGGCGTTTACCCATAACGAAGCTCGGACCGATGCTGAACGTGCTGGACTGGTTCGCGCCGTTTGATGAGCTGGCCCAAAGCAACCAGGATTTGGATCTCGGCAACTCCGGCATGGTCGGCATTCCCGGCACGACGGCCTTGTTCGGCGGCAGCACCAAGTTCGGCTCGGCATTTTTGATGGACGCGGCTAATCTCGGCAAGTTTACGCCGAATGGCCCGGATAAGCTTCTGGCCCGGATTGACGGCGTCAGCGGCAATGACCAGGTCGGCCAGAACCCGGTTGCCTGGGATAGCGGCGCTTTCAAGTATGCCTACCTGTGGCCTAGCGGCCAGCCATTAGAACAATTCCAGTTTGATCCGACTGCCGGCACGCTTAGTCCAAAAGGCATCTTTGCAAAAGCGACTGGCGGGGCGACAAACGGCGGCTCCCTTGCGGTCTCGCCGAACGGCACGTCAAATGCCATTTTGTGGGCGGTCGGCGACGAAGGCACAGTCCGGGCGTATGATGCGACTAATATCTCAAGTGCCGAGCTATGGGACAGCGCCCAGAATAAATCCCGCGATGGGATCGGCCACTTCGCCGGGATCAAGCTTTGAGCATCAAGCAAACCGGGCTGCCCCGGCAAAAAACTCTGCCGGGGCTTTTTTCTGCCTCACATGTGGCTTTTCGAGTGTATTGCAGGACAGACGCAAAATCGCTTGACTTATCGGCCCAGACGCCGATATACTAAAGGCAGATAGAAACTTTAGAAGAGAATTCTTAACCATGGCAGAAATCCACTCGCTTTTCAATACCCTGCAATCGTTCACCTATGGTGACGGCAAAGCCGGACAGTTTTACTCCCTGCCGCAGCTCGAAAAGGCCGAAGTCGGCCCGATCTCGAAGCTGCCCGTCTGCCTGCGAATCATTCTTGAATCCGTGCTTCGAAACTATGACAAAAAGCGGGTTCAGGAAGATGACATCTGTGGGCTAGCGAACTGGCAGCCGAACGCCGCGCGGACCGCCGAAATTCCATTTGTCGTGGCACGGGTTGTGCTGCAAGACTTTACGGGTGTCCCGCTGCTGGTAGATTTGGCCGCGATGCGGACGACGGTTGCCCGGATGGGCCGTGACCCCGGTATGATCGAGCCACTTGTTCCCGTGGACCTGGTAGTGGATCATTCGGTGCAGGTGGACTACTCGGAGCTGCCTAACGCCTTGCAGCTTAACATGGAAATGGAGTTCAAGCGCAACCGCGCCCGCTACCAGTTCCTAAAGTGGGGGATGCAGGCATTCAGCGGCTTTTCGGTAGTGCCGCCCGGCATCGGCATTGTTCATCAGGTCAACTTGGAATATCTTGCGAAAGGCGTGCTGTCGAAAGAGGACGTCTTTTACCCGGATACACTGGTCGGCACCGACTCGCACACGACGATGATTAACGGCCTCGGGATTGTCGGCTGGGGCGTCGGCGGCATTGAAGCCGAGGCCGGAATGCTCGGTCAGCCCGTCTATTTTCTCACCCCGGACGTCGTCGGTGTTCACCTCTCAGGAACGCTGAAGCCAGGCGTCACCGCGACCGACCTTGTGCTGACCATCACCGAGATGCTGCGAAAAGCGAAAGTCGTCGGCAAGTTTGTCGAGTTCCACGGCGAAGGCGCGGCGTCTCTTGGCCTGACAGACAGGGCGACTATCGCGAACATGGCCCCGGAATATGGCGCGACCATGGGCTTTTTCCCGGTGGACGAAGAAAGCTGCCGCTATTTAGCCGCGACAGGCCGGACCGACGATCAGGTTGACGCGTTCCGGCAGTACTTCAAGGCCCAGGGCCTGTTCGGAATGCCGGAAGCAGGTGCGATCCAGTATTCTCAGCTTCTGGAAATGGACCTGACCACGGTTCAGCCAAGCGTTGCCGGCCCGAAGCGGCCCCAGGACCGAATCGAGCTGCCCGAGATCAAATCTAAGTTCCACGAGCTGCTGCTGGACCCCAATGCCTACAATAAATCACTGGCTGATTTGAACAAGAAGTTCGTGATTTTAACCGGCATGAGCCACAACACCAAGCCGATCTCAGGCGGCGGCGACCAGGACGGCCTCAGCCTGCCGGAAGAGACCGCCCCGCTGAACACGGTCAACGATACGGCGGCCTTCACCGAAGTCGAAATGATCCAGAACCGGCCCACGCCGGACCGCATTGCCGATGTTCCATTGGGAGAGTTCCCGTCGGCGATGGTCGAGCTTGCCCACGGCGACATTGTGATTGCCGCGATTACAAGCTGCACCAATACCGCCAATCCGAGTTTGATGCTGGCGGCGGGCCTGGTCGCAAAGAAGGCGTCCGAGCGCGGTATGACCATTCGCCCGACCGTCAAAACGTCGCTTGCGCCGGGGTCCCGCGTCGTCACCGAATACTTAGACAAAACCGGCCTCTCGGCGTATTTGGATCGGTTAGGCTTCCAAACCGTCGGCTACGGCTGCACCACTTGTATCGGAAACTCCGGGCCGCTGGAGCCGCATTTAGAGAAAACCGTCACGAAGAACGACCTGGTTGTTGCGTCCGTGCTGTCGGGAAACCGCAACTTCGAGGCCCGCGTCCATCAAAACGTCCGCGCCAATTTCCTCATGTCCCCTCCCCTCGTTGTCGCGTTCGCGCTGGCCGGAACCGTGGACATTGACATGAACACCGACCCCATCGGCAAAGACAAGATGGGCGTTGACGTGTATCTCAAAGACCTCTGGCCGACCGCGGGCGAGATTGCTGAGATGCTGTCCACAGCAAACGACCCCGAAGTCTACCGGCGTCTTTATAAAGACTTCGCCGAGCAGAACCCGCTCTGGCAGGAGATCCCATCTTCACTCGGCAGTATCTACGACTGGGATGCATCCTCGACCTATATCCGGGAGCCGCCCTACTTCGACAAGTTCAGCCTCGCAATCCCGACTT
>JAYVVR010000318.1:0-3713 GCA_043786835.1 Armatimonadota bacterium
CGCCATTCGTAATAGCTGGCTCGGCTACGCAGGCGCTTCAAGCACTGCGATACGGCAAGCAGAAAAACGCCTCGGCGTCAAACTGCCACCATCCCTCCGCGCCTTCTATGCCGCCTCAAACGGCTGGCGCACCGTCGGCTGCTTTATCTACGCAGTGCCGCCGGTTGAGAAAGTTGGCTGGGGTTGTGATGTTGAGCCAAATCTTTATGAGATTGGTGTCAGCGTCGAAGCGCAATTCGGCAGTGACCCGGATGTTGACCTTCGGGAGCATGCTTACGAGGGCGGAACGCAAGTAAAGCGCTCACTTGCTGCTTCCTCTTGGGGCGAGGGGTCTACCTGGCTGATTGACCCCGGCACAGTCAATGACAAAGGGGAGTGGGCCGGCGGAAGGTGGTCTAACTGGAACCCTGGTATGGACTGGATTGCGGACAGCTTCGAGGGCCTATTTTAAGACGAGTACGAAACTTATCTTCGACTGAATGTGAAGGGTTGAAGGGGGCGGTAAATGGCAGTAGCAGAGCCGACAGTGGACATACCGGGCATTACGCGCCCGATGACTTATGAAGAATATGTCAGCGGACCGGAAGAGATGGCTCGCTACGACATTCTGGACGGCTGGAAAGTCTACCGATTATATGGAGATAATCTTGTGCCAAGCCCTACACGCGGACACCAGCGCATTTTAGGCCGTCTCTTGCGCCGGTTACAGGATTATGAGGAGCAAACAAACAGTGGTGAGGCAATCGCCGCTCCCTGCGACGTTGAGATTACTTACCAGCCGCTGAAATGCCGCCAGCCTGACCTGCTGTTCATTAGTAATGAGCGCTTGGCGCGGAATGCACCGTCGGATGTCTATGATCCACTGTCACCCGCACCGGAACTTATCGTGGAAATCGTATCCGCGTCCGATACGGCTTCAGTTCTCGCGGCAAAGCTCAGTGATTACCAATCGGTCGGGGTGCAGGAAGTTTGGGTTGTGCGCCCGGACACGCAGACGGTCGAAGTTTTGACTCTTGCCGAAGATAACAGTCGCATGTTTACAAATGGCATGACAGCAGCATCAGCAATCTTCAGCGGCCTCACCGTCGCTATAGACACCATATTTCAGGAGTAACTTAGTGGAACCATTTACGAAACTTTCGGGGCTTGCGGCCCCTCTGGACCGGGTAAACACGGATACGGACCAGATTATTCCGAAGCAGTTCTTGAAGCGCATTGAGCGCACGGGCTTTGGACAATACTTGTTCTTCGACTGGCGCTACGAAGCTGACGGCAAGACGCCGAACCCAGACTTTGAGCTGAACCACCCCCAATACGCCGGGGCATCTATTCTCATCACCGGCAAGAACTTCGGCTGCGGGTCATCCCGCGAACACGCGCCCTGGGCATTGGCGGACTACGGCTTCAACGCCATTCTCGCGCCGTCGTATGCTGACATCTTCTACAACAACTGCTTCAAGAACGGCATACTGCCCGTGACGCTGCCCGAAGAGACAATCACTCTGCTGTTGGGACGGGCCAAAACGCCGGGCTACACCATGACCGTGAATTTAGAAGCACAGATCGTGACAGATACGCAGGGCTTCTCGGCAACGTTCGACGTAGACCCCTTCCGCCGCCACTGCCTCTTGAACGGCCTCGACGACATCGGCCTCACATTGCAGCACGAGCCGGACATTACGGCGTATGAGTCTACGCGTCCGGCGTGGAAGCGCGGCGCGGCAGCGGTTTAGTGCAGAGTCAAGCACTTCTTATGTCGGGTTTTTCTATTGCAACGCCTCTTCCGCTTCCAGCTCACGCAAAAGCGGCTCGGCGCGGGCAACCAGCTCGTCTTTGCGCGGGCGCAGCGTGTCGCGGGTGTCGCAGTAAACGGCGAGGGCTTCCAAAGGGCTGAGAGCTTCGGTCAAAAGCTTCGAGCGGACGGCGTCGGTATCCCGAACAACTTCTTTGTGCAGGCTGACGGTCAAAAATGCTGCACCGAGGGCCGCGCGGATGTCGGTATCGCGAACGGCGGCCTGCTGCTCCGAGTTGATCTTGTAAGAGACTTTGACAATCGCGCCGTCAATCGGCTGCTTTCGGATAGCCGCGACAATCGCCTCTGTCGGCGCATCACCGGCAGTGGTGACGTCGGCTTCGATTTCGACAAATGGGCGCGTTTTCACCGTGACGTGCCGCACTTCAGTCGCCCCCTTCATCAAATCCACCAGCGCAAAGCCTTTTTCTTCCGCCCGTTCGCCAAAGTCTATGCGCTCAATCGAACCGGAGTAGACGACCGGCGGCTGCTTGCCTTTGTTCAGGTCTTGATAACGGTGGATATGGCCGAGCGCGACATAATCAAATGGAGCCTGCGTCAGCGTAGACAGCGGGACTTCGGGTTCATTGGTCAAGTAGCCGACCTGATTGGCACTGAGCTTTGCATTCGTCACTGAGAAATGGCCCATCAGAACGGTCGGCACACTGGGATCGCAGAGGGCCGCGAGCGTGTCAATTCCCGACGTATAACGGTCTACGATAAGCTGGGTCGTCTCTTGAACGCCTTTGTCTTTGTTTTCTTCGCGCGACAGCACCAGACTTTTAATCAGATACGGCATAGCAACAATCTGGACTTGGTTGCCGCGCTTCGTTCGGACGATTTCTTTGCCGGGCGTATCGAAGACGTGCAAATTATCGCCGGAAAACGCGCTGAAAATCTCAATCGCGTTCGCCCGGCCCTTGGTATTCGGGATGTCATGGTTCCCCGCCAGCAGGACGACGGGGACACCGGCGGCGGTCAGTTTGGCGAGGCACTGAGCAAACTCGCGCTGATGGGTCTGATTTGGATCACGCGTTTTATAGGCGTCGCCGGAGAATATAGCAAGCTCGATATCGGCTTCGAGCGCGAACTCAATCGCCTGTAAAAGCGCGTTTCGGAAGTCTATCAAGCGCGACGGCAGGCCGGTAGCGGGGTCGAACCGACCATAGTTTTCGACGCCGAAATGGACGTCACCGAAGTGCATCAAACGAATAGGCTGGAGCATGATGCGAAAAGTATACCCGTTGAAAAAATAAATTCACAGCACTTGACAAGTCGGAGTTTATGTGCGATAATAGCGACACAATAAATGGTGAAGCGGTTCACCAGAAATGCTGAGAGCTGACCTTATGGGTAAGGCCGTTACGATCAAAGATGTTGCTGCGCGCGGCGGGGTCAGCAAAACCGCTGTCTCCTATGTCCTGAGCGGGCGCGAGGCGGGGGTTCGGATTTCTATAGAGACCCGGCAGCGGGTGCTGGCGGCGGCGCAGGATTTGGGGTATCACCCGAACGCCTTGGCACGGGGGCTGGCTCGGCATCAGACCGACACCTTAGCGCTGGTCATGCAGTTTCCGTCGGTATTCTCCGGCTGGTCCGGGTTTACGAATGAGCTGATGCACGGCGCGACTGATGCGGCAACTGCGCTTGGCTTCGATCTGATGCTGCATACGAAGGCGCTGGATACGGCGGTGCAGGATGCCGCCGCGCTGACGGATGGACGGGCCGACGGCGCATTGCTTTTGCGGGACCGTGACGACCCGCTGGCGGCGTGTTTGTCCGAGCGCGGCTTTCCGTTCGTACAGATTTTCAGCAGTCCGACGGAGCCGTCGCCGGATGCCTATTTTGTGGACTGCGACAATGTCGCCGGAGCGTTTCTCGCCGTAGAGCATTTGTGGTCGCTGGGGCACCGGCGGATCGGGCA
>JAYVVR010000319.1:0-3709 GCA_043786835.1 Armatimonadota bacterium
CTGCCGGGTAAATTCGGCTTCGGCGATAGGAATGAGATGAGCATGGAGGAGCCGGTACAGGGTATGGGTGTAAACGGCGGCGGAGATAGTCAGACACAGGAGCGGCAGGGCGGCGATCCCGCGCACGGCCCACCGCTGTCCGACAGGCAGGCATGGAGGTCGCCGCCGCTGTCGTCGTTTGTGTCGTTCATTCATACGGGTTAAACTTGCGGGAGAACCTCACCCCGCCTCGTTCCTCGGCAGATACGCAGTAATCCGCAGGATACCCTCTCCTTCCGAAAGGAGAGGGTGGAGAGCCTAAGCGAACCGGGTGAGGTTCCCTATCCCTTCGCCGCCTGCCTCATTGCCGCCTGCTTCGCGAGAAACATATCACTAAACTCTTTGGCATTGTACGACGACCGCACGAACGGCCCACTAGCGACAAACAAGAAGCCCATCGCCTCGCCGAGAGACTTGTACTCGGCAAAAATGTCCGGGTGGACATACTCGACAACGTCCAAGTAGTTCTTCCCAGGCTTCAAATACTGGCCGATGGTGACCGCGTCTACGTCGTGCGCTTTTAAGTCTTCCAGCAGCGCGATCACTTCGTCTTTGGTCTCACCGAGGCCGACCATAAACCCACTTTTCGTGTAGATTTCGGGGTCCGACGCTTTCACATACTGCAAAAACTGAAGTGACCGGGCGTAACGCGCCTGCGGGCGAACCTGCCGGTACAGGCGCGGAACCGTCTCGATATTGTGGTTGAAGACATGCGGCTTGGCGTCTACGACGTTTTGGATATTCGCTTTGTTCCCGAGAAAGTCTGGGGTCAGCACTTCCACGATCGTTTCCGGCAGCAGGGTTTTCAGCCAGCCGATGGTCTCTGCGAAGTGCCGCGAACCGCCGTCTGGCAGCTCGTCTCGATTGACCGACGTTACTACCGTATGCTTTAGCCCGAGTGCCGCCGCGCTTTCGGCGACTTTCCGGGGTTCGTCGGGGTCAAGCGGCCCGCCTTTGCCGGTTTTAACCGCGCAGAAGCGGCAGGCACGGGTGCAGGTATCGCCGAGGATCATAAACGTCGCGGTCTTTTTCGACCAGCATTCGCCGAGGTTCGGGCAGCGGGCTTCCTCGCAGACCGTGACCAGCCCGGCCTTCCGCATCAGCCCTTCGACTTCTTCAATTCCCTGTCGTTTCGGCAGCTTAATCGTCAGCCACTCAGGGATACGCCGGTTCACGACACGCGGGCCGCCGGTGCTGGCGGGAGACATCGGCAGCGACGGCAGGACATCAAGTTGGATCAATTCAGCCATAATTAGGGGTCTTTCTGCCCTTAATTATACTGTTTCGGGGGTGCGAAAGTCAACAAACGTCTGTCTCTCGCATTTACGCAGTGTAATAAGCTGCAGCTTATTTTGCGCGGGACCAATTCAATGACCAGCAAGAACACCCAGGTTACCGCACGGCGGTATTTTGACAGCCGCCTAGACGATAATACACTCGTGCAAACCTTACAGCGTCCGCCGCGCGGCTGGGTCAAAGCAATCCGGAAAGCGCTGGGAATGACGACCGGCCAGCTTGCCCGGCGGCTTGGCGTCAGTCAGCCCGCCGTTGTTTTACTGGAACGCTCGGAGCCACGGCGTTAGACTGCCGGGTTGTCTACGCCCTCGTGCCGAATAAGCCGCTGGAACAGCAGGCGCAGACCCGTCGGCGTGAGATTGCTGAACAGCGGCTTGCGGCAGTGGAACATTCAATGGCCCTGAAAAACCAATCTGTCGAAGATCGAGAAACGCGCCGAGACCTGTTGCAAGAGCGTTTTCTCAAAGACCTGCACAAACGAATGCTTGGCAACGTCTGGACCTAGGCGGGGAAGTACCGAATGACGGAGCGCAGCATCGGCGTTCCCGCCTGGCACATTGCACCCAATTTGCGTGATTTCCTGGATGGCACCCGGCTTTGGACCGGTCAGCTGTATTCGCTCCCAATGAGCTGGCGGTACGCTTTCATCACCGCTTGGTATCCATTCATAATCCACGGGGAATGCGCTGCCGATAGCATGTTGAATCAACCGCGTCTCGCTGCAGCGCGGATAAAATACCAGATCAGATGCCTGCAACTTGAAGCGTAATGGTGGTTTGATCAGTTATTCCGTTTAAGTTCTCTGCGCCAAGCGGTACCTCTCGAGTTGCCAATTCATCGTACCGAGAAGCCCCCGAAAGACATAATCAGGGGTTATCGTTCAGCAGTTAACTCAATGGTGGGCGACCGGCCAAACACAGCCTTCACGAAAGGCACCCGGCAATTACGCTCACATCAAGCGCCATTTGAGAGACTAGCGCGTCGAGGCCGCTGAACTTTTGCTCGTCGCGGACTTTTTCGCGGAAGTCCAAAGAAAACTTTTGGCCGTAGAGGTCGCCGGTGAAGCCGTCCATGAGATGGGCTTCGACTTTGCGGGCGTCGTCAGTGTCGGTAGTGGGATTAGTACCGACGCTCACAGCGGCGCGGACGGTCTGGCCAGATTCTAAGCGGGCAAACGCGGCGTAAACGCCGTTGCCGGGCAGGAGCTGGCGGGGCTGGGTGGGGTGAAGATTTGCGGTCGGGTAACCGAGCGTCCGCCCAAGCTGCTTGCCGTGCTTGACTATGCCCTCAACAACAAACGGGTGACCGAGCAAGTCAGTCGCGGCAGGCAAGTCTCCGGCAGAAATGAGGCCGCGAATTTGGGTGGACGAAACGCGCTCGCCGTGGATCAAAATGGGCGGGACAACCGTGACGGTGAAGCCGCCGCGAGCGCCGGCTTCTAGGAGTGTGGTCACGCTGCCTGCCCGGTGGCGGCCGTAGCGGAAGTCTGCGCCGACCAGCACATGACCCGCGCCGAGTGCGGTTTCCAAAATGTCGGACACGAAAGCTTCGGGCGATAAAGCCGCATAGGTGGGGTCGAACCGGGCAATGGCAACCGTGTCAATCCCGCCGCCATAGGTCTCGATCAGCGCAGCACGCTGGGCCAGAGACGCGATATACGGCGGCGACTTTTCAGGCGTGAACATCTCCGCGGGGTGAATATCAAAAGTCAGCGCGACCGGAGATAAGCCCTGCGATTTGGCTTCCCGAACGGTCTGTGTCAAAATCTCCTGATGGCCCCGATGAACGCCGTCAAAGACGCCAATGGCGACAACGGTGTTCTGGAGCGTTTCCGACGCATCTTGCAGGGGATAAATCACACGCATGGCTTACACAAACACTTTAAACGGGCGCAGGTGTTCCCCGTCGGCTTTGCCGAGCGCAATCAACTCGCCCGAAGCGTCTAAAATCCGGGCGACCGTTTCCGGCGGCAGGCTTGACCGCAATGCGCGGCCTGATTTGATGTCGTTGCGGGCGTCCTCGGTGGCAGCGGTCTGCACGGGCCAGTGTTCGAGGGCCGCCGCGGGAGAAACCAACAGCCCCGGCAGGTTTTCATCGGTCAATGCGTCAAGCGGCATCGCAGCATCAGCAGTGAACGCCCCGACCTGGGTGCGCCGGAGCGAGTGCATATGGCCACCGACACCCAGCGCCGCGCCGAGGTCCGCACACAGTGTTCGGATATAAGTGCCCTTGCCGCAGGCGATGTCGAGTACTGCTTGGGCAAGTGCGCCGGGCGCAAACTCTAGAAGCTGGATGCTGTCAATACGGATAGTCCGGGCTGTCCGCTCAACCGTAATTCCGGCACGGGCCAGTTCATACAGCCGCTTGCCTTCGT
>JAYVVR010000320.1:0-10296 GCA_043786835.1 Armatimonadota bacterium
AGGGCGCGGCAGGCTTCCCCAATAAGCTGCAGGTGATGCACTATCCAAGTTTGGATCAGCTCATCCGTGTCAAAAGCTTCTTTTCCGCGCACTGTGTACCTCTCAATGCGCTGAATGGCTTCTTCAATATCGCGCAGGCGCAGTTGATCGTTCCTCATAAGGGAACAGCTTCCTGCAAGACCCGCTCCCGAAGTGCAGAGCGCAGTCCTTTCTCTGTCACGACATCTACGTCACGTCCGAGCAGAGTGTTCAGGTCTGTCAATAGGCCGCCGAGGTCAAACAAGCTGCGGCCTGGCTCCAAATCTACAAGAATGTCTATGTCGCTCGCCGCATCATCCTCGCCTCGCGCCACGGAACCGAAAACACGCACGTTTGAGGCCCCATGCTGCGCCGCGAGGGATAAGATCTCATTCCGACGGCTGAACATCCATTGCTTTGTTTGCATGGTTTACTTCTTTCTGCTGTCAGCACGAACGCCCACATTCGTCGTCGCATGCATTGTTATGTTCAATTTGTGTTCTTCAAAAGTGAAACCGTCATGATTCGGTGTTAGGCCAGAATGTGGTACCAGCACAGCATATAATACGCAAACCTTCCAACTAGGAATAAAGGCCCTAAGAGTGCCAGCCGTCCGGCTAAAGTGGAGCGGCTTGCGAGACCCAACATCAGTCCTACGCTTGTCAGTGGTAAACTGAAAATTCCTGATAGAAAATTTAATATACTATCGTGCGAGACAAAAAAGCACACAAACTCGATTACTATGGCAAGGGTCGAAGAGCCAAGAGCAATATAGCTGAAGCGGTTTATCTTGTGTGCTTGTAAGTAATTCGTATCCGGCTCCGGCGGGCCATTTGTCGGTGCGGGCGGCCAAGTTTCCATATGTATTAGTCCCCGCCATGAATGGCAGGTCTAGGGGCGAAGCGCCAACCGCACGGTGTGCGGAAGAACAAAACGCGTAACGATAGTGGCATTTTCGGTCGCAGACCGATTGGCGTCTGCGCCCGTAGACCTGCCATTCATGGCGGGGATAGTTGTTCTTGAAATACGCTGCGATAATCATGGCATATTTTGCGTTGACAGTTCAACGTCTCTTGGGTATAATCAATTCAAATAGATTGCGACTTTTTTCACAATGTCAGTTAGTACTCAGCCGAGTGGGATCAAAGTTTTAGACCAGCCAGTAGAAGCCGAAGAAAAAGCGGCGTATGTCCGGGAGATGTTTGATGACATCGCGCACCGCTACGATCTCTTAAACTCAGTGCTGTCCGCCGGCATCCATAAAGGCTGGCGCGGGTTCGCAACCCGGTGTGCGTGTCTTGAGCTCGGAAACAGTGCTCTCGATGTCTGCTCGGGAACGGGCGAATGGACACCGTCGCTGCGGCAGGCAGTTGGGCCGAACGGGCTTGTCATGGCGGCAGACTTTTCGCTGCCTATGCTGCAATTCGGCGATGCCCGGTTTCGGCGCGAGACAGCGCAGGAAGTTCAGGCAGATGCGTCGGTACTGCCGTTCACGAGCGAAAGTTTCGATGCCGTCACGATCGGTTTCGGCATACGGAACGTTGCGGACCGGGACAAAGCGTTTCGGGAAATGGCCCGCGTTCTAAAGCCCGGCGGACGCGTGGTGTGTTTAGAGTTCTCGCAGCCGCCGCCGGGACTGTTTCGAACCGGGTACGAGCTTCATGCCCGGCACATAATGCCCAAAATCGGCGGGGCGATTAGCGGCCGGCCTGATGCCTATGCTTACTTGCCCGCGTCGGTCGCCCGGTTCGACAGCCGCGAGCAGCTTGCGGGCCGAATGCGCGGGGCCGGGCTTGAGTCGGTACGGTGGGTGAATTTGACGTTTGGACTGGTCTGCGTTCATGTGGGAGTTAAGCCGCTATAAACGGCTTTGGAAAGAAGCGAACATTATGGGAGCCGCTGCTGTTCTGCCCGAAACGAAGTTTTTAGAAGCGGCGAAGCCGCCGCCGAATGTGTCGTTTCTTGACATCGTTCACGACGACCTTGTCGCTGTCGAAGGGCTGCTCGGAAACGAAATCCGGTCTGATGTCAAAGCTGCTTACGCCATCTCTGGCCACACACTCTCTGCCGGCGGGAAGCGGCTCCGGCCTGCGCTGGTCGTGCTGGCCGCCCATGCCGCAGACAAGCTGTTCCCGGCGCACACAGTCTTCGCGTCCGCTGCCGCCGCAGAGCTAATCCATATGGCGTCGCTCATTCACGACGACGTTGTGGACGGCTCGGCAGAGCGGCGCGGGCGTCCGACGGCAAACGCGACCTTTGGCAACCAGATTAGTGTTTTGGTCGGCGACTACTTACTCGCTAAGAGTATTTATCTTGCCGCCCGCGAAGGCAACATCGACGTCATTCGCGTCTTCTCGAATGTCACCGTCGGCCTCAGCGAAGGCGAAGTTCTGCAAATCACGGCCAAGGGCGATGTGGATACGTCGGAAGAAACCTACCTGACGATTATCCAGAAGAAGACCGCCGGGTTTATTGCCGGCTGCTGCGAAGTCGGCGCGATGCTGGCGGGCGCAAGCGAAACCGAAGTGGCTGCTTTGACCCGCTACGGCAAAAACTGCGGCCTGGCGTTTCAGATTGCCGATGATCTCTTAGACTACACCGGCGACCCGTCAAAGACCGGCAAGCCGCTATGCGGTGACCTGCGCGAAGGTAAGATGACCCTGCCGCTGATTTTGACCCTGCGCGATGTCACCAAAGCTGAACGTGCTGACCTACTGCATATTTTAGAAGAACCCGAAGCGCTTACAGACGCCGAGATTGCGGACGTTCGGTCTACTATCGCGCGGCACGACGGTTATGCCCGGACTGCTGCCGCCGCCCGGCGCTATGTCGAGACCGCGCAAGCCGCGCTTTTGGATTTGCCGCCGACTGCCTACCGCGACTCTCTTCATGCGCTCGCCGATTACGCACTGACGCGGGAGCGGTAGATAGCACCAATAAAGACAACACAAGGTTCGCGCTCCACGTTTCATTTGATCCGTTCCGATCATTTGATCGGTTCCGAGCCCCGCAGGAGCGAACCTTGTGTTCGCTCTGTTCTTATTTCCTGTCCCTGTGCAAGCAGGATTACCCCTCTCCCTTGTCGCATCCTCCTTTAACGCCGTGCCAACCCGCACCGAGGAGAAACTCGCCATGCTGTCTGCGCTTTTCGATAACCCCGTCATTACCAAAGAGCTGCGCGGGCGGATGCGCGGCACACGCACCTACTGGCTGCTGTTTTCCTATGTGCTGGTTCTGTCGCTGATTTTGTTCTTCTCCTATTTAGGCTGGTGGGCGCAGCATTCGACCGACCTGATCGATGGCGGGGGAAGCGAGGCCGGCTTTACGGTGGGCCGCCTCTTCTTCCGAATCCTGTTTTATTCACAGGCAGTCATGATAGCGCTGATTACGCCTGCCCTGACCGCCGGGGCGATCTCGGTGGAGCGGGAACAGCGAACTTTCGAGCTTTTGCGTGGCTCGGCGCTGCGGCCCGGCGCGATTGTCTGGGGCAAGCTGGCGTCGTCGGTGTCATTTGTCGTGCTGCTCTTGACGTCTTCTCTGCCGCTGCTGTCCCTGTGCTTCCTGCTTGGCGGCGTATCCCCCGACGAAGTCTTCTTCGCATATCTGCTTTTGATTGGCGACGCGTTTCTGTTCGGGGCTATCGGCCTCTGCTGGTCGGCGTTCGCGGCGAATACGGCGACGGCGACTGTTTTAACCTACCTCACACTGTTTTTCTTTTTCGGCGTGACCTTCCCCTTCGCCATTCCGACATTCGACACCAACGGCAATATGCCGAACTTCGGCCTCTGCGCGGTGAATCCGATTGGGGCAGTCACCGGCGCGGTCGTTCCCGAACACTATTATGGCTTTACGCTGCCGGCCTGGGTACCGGCGCTGCTTATCAATGGAACCTTGACTCTGCTCTTGGTGCTGGCGGCAGTAAACCGGCTTGAAGACTTTCCGGCGAAACGGGCCGCTTGGCTTCGCCTCGTCACGCTCTTGTTCGCGGGTTTGCTGGTGTTTTTTGGGGATGGTCTGGTCGCTGGAATCCCGTCGGGGATTGGTGTTTCGGTCATGCTTCAAGTCGAAATACAGCTTTTCTTCGCAGCGGCCCTGCTGATACTTTTTGTGCCGGTCCTGGTCACGGGCGAGCTGGATATGGGCATGGGGAAGAAGCGCTGGTCGCCGCTTCATGTGTTCAGTCACGCGACATTGCCTCATGGCCTGCCGCTGGCACTGCTGCTCACGGCGCTTGTCCTCGGTATCACGGTGGCTGCCGTTCGTTTCGGCCTGCCGATGCAAACTCCTGGGTTTCGGCCTGGACTCGTCATGGCGACACCTTTTGTTGTTCCGTCAGCGCTGACCGGGACCGCAGTGCAGCAGGCGGCTGTTCTCCTTGTCGCCGTAGTTGTCGGCATCAGTGGCGTTGGGTTCCTGTTGTCGGTGCTTCTCCAAAACCGATGGTCTGCGCTGACCCTGCTATACCTAGCTCTGCTGCTTGCTGTCTTATTGCCGTTCTTCACCTACGGCACTCTGCACGGCGAAGATGCGGCAATGGCGGCTCGTAATCCCGCCGTCAACACGCTCTACTTGTGCCCGTTTATTCCGCTCTGGCAACTCTCGGATGAGCTGGGGCCACATCCTGCGTATAGTCCCTCCTCGTTTGGAGAGGACAGCGCCATTTCAGGGATGTTCGGCAGCAGCAGCGACCCACTTTGGGTCGGAACAGGCCTGGTCTATCTCACGACTGGCTTGGCTTCCTACGTTAGTGCTCTAGCAATCGTTAAACGCCGCCGGGCTATGCGAAGCGCTTGATTGCCATCGCGACTTTGCCCATGATGACCACTTCGTCGGCGTAAATCGGGTCGTAGTCCGGATTCTCCGGCTGGAGCCGAATGCCGTTTGCCTCGCGGTAAAATGTCTTGACTGTCGTCTCTTCCCCCAAGAGCGCCACGACAATGTCCCGGTCATCAGCAGTACTCTGGCGGCGGGCGATCACAATATCGCCGTCGCCAATCCCAGCGTCCCGCATCGAGTTCCCGTAGACTTCCAGCGCAAACAAGTCGCGCCCGGCTTGGTCGCCGCGTCGCAGCAGAGACACAGGGATCGGCAGCATTTCCGGGCTTTCCGACTGATGGGCGATAATCGGCGCACCACCAGCTACTCGGCCCAGCAGCGGCACCGAAACCGACCGGCCCATCGAAAGCCGTTCGCCGCCCTCCATCAAATCCAATCCACGTTTGTAGCGGTCCCGGCGCAGAAACCCTTTAAGCTCCAGGCTGTCGAGGTGCTTCTTGACGGTGCAGGAGGAGCTAAGGCCCACCTCTTTGCCAATTTCGCGGACGGTCGGTGCGTGGCCGCGCTGTTCGATATGAGTTCGGATAACTTCGAGGATATGTTTCTGTTTGTCAGTGAGTGTTTGCATGATGAGTCCTGTAGGTTATGAATAGAATAGAAGGGAATAACAGCGAATAAATGCGTTAAGCGCGAATAAGTGCGTTCTGCTGAATTATACCACACTCACCGGGAACTTACGCAAACTTTTGTTTGTTATTTTCTGTATATGGGCAGAATCGTCTTGACACTGCTCTATATGTTGAGTATACTACAAACAATACAAACTAATGTTTGCTGTCCGTGAGCTCTTTTTAGCAGATGCATTGTGAGGAGAATTGACCATGGTTTCGCTGAAATCGGATATGTGTGATAATCGTCTGGAAATGCCTCGTCCGCAGCTTGTGCTGAAGGACCTGACCCAGGACCTGCCCCAAGTTCGGCATCCTCGCCGCAGTCCGCTCGCTCGCGTGGAAAACACATTTCTTGCCGCTGCTGCCGTTTCTGCCGCCGGGTATTTCCTCCTCAGCGCTGGTGCCTCGCTAGCCCACTCCGTTCAGCAGAACTACGCGGCACAGCCGCTGCCGCAAACCGTCGTCATTGCAAAAACCATCAAGCGTGGCGATACACTGGCAAGCCTTGCCCTCCGTTACGGTGACCCAAACACCTACCTTCTGCGGCGCGAAGACCAGATCGCCCGTGCGAACCGCCTGTCCGGCACAACACCCCTTTTGCCCGGTCAGCATCTCCAAATTCCTGTCACTAATCCCAAAGTCATCGCCCAAATTGTCCGTGCTTCTCATCGTCCACTCGTTGCATCACGGTAGCTTTTCTTATGGCGCAAAAATGCCCGGTCTCAGTGAAGAGGCCGGGCCTTTCTTGTTTTGTATACTTCCTACGCGGTGAGGGCAGAACGCCGGGGTTTGTCGCGCTGGCAGCCGGGACAAAATGCCTCGCCGTAATTCCTGACCGATAGCTCCATTTGGGATTTTGTCAGCGCCTTGCCGCAATTCGCGCAGGCGGGAGTGCCCGACGGAGCCGCTTTCGGTTCGGCCACCCTCGGCACGGCAGCTTTCGGTTCCGCTGGCGCGTCATCGCCAAACGGGTCATCTTCAGTTGCATCGAGCAGCGTGCTGCCGTCAATCAACGTCTCAAAGTCGTCTTCACCTTCGTCTATTACGGCTGTTGGGGCTTGGCGAGCCGCCTGCGGACGGGGCGCTTCTGCGCGGGGCACTTCTGCGCGGGGCACTTCGCCGCCGCCGTCACGCCCAGAACCTTGTTCACGCGGTGGGGGAGCTGACGGGCTGTACCGTGCCCCGCCGTCACCATTCGGAGCCGGCGGCGCTCCATAGCGGCTGGCACCGCCCCCGTTCCCACCGCCCCCGTTCCCGCCGCCATTGCCGTAGCTTCCGCCGCCTCCAAACCGTCCGCCACTGACCGGCTGCGGGCTATCCGCGTACCGGCCCGCCGAAGACTCATCCAAATCCGGCGAAAACTGCGTTCCAAAGCCGCACAATGCAAGCGCCCGGCCTACGCTTCCGGTTTCTGCTTTTTCAATATAGTCGCCAAAACCCTTAACATCTTCTTTTTTTGTGCCGGTCGCCATCAGCTTGCCATCACCGTCGCAGATGCGGGCGCGGAAGATGGCGTACTGCTTTTCATGGTTGATCTCGACCATTTCGGTCTCGATACTCCAATCGGGATGCTCCTGCCGAAACCAGACGATTCGGGCTGAAACGGGAAGGTAAGTGCGGCCCCCCTGCACTTTAATCAGGTGCCGCTTGAAATCAAATGCCATTGCTGCTATTCTCCTTAAACCAGGTCAGATGCTCAAATATAACCAAACAAAACGTGAACGGGCGTTTGTTATGCCGTGGGCATTTTGTGTGTACGAGGGTGTTTGTTGTGTACGAGGCATTTTGTGTGTACGAAGGCGTTCGTTGTGTACGGGGGCGTGAACGCCCTCGTAATCATCATGCGTAATCATCTTCCGTGACATCCGCTTCCAGCGGTGCTGGCAGCTTTTCCGGGATGGCGATGTCGCGGACCTTCTTTTCCATCTCAAGCATTACGTCAAGATGCTCGTCCAAAAACGTCTTGGCATTCTCGCGGCCCTGCCCAATGCGCGTGTCGCCGTAGGTGAACCAAGAGCCGGATTTGTTCGCAATCCCAAGTTCGATAGCCATGTCAAGAATTCCTCCCGAGCGAGAAATTCCCGTGCCAAACATGATGTCAAACTCCGCCTGCCGAAAGGGTGGGGCAACCTTGTTCTTGACAACCTTTACCTTAACACGGTTGCCGACCATATCCGTGCCCTGCTTCAAGGTCTCAACACGCCGGATGTCGAGACGCACCGATGCATAAAACTTCAGTGCCTTACCGCCCGGCTGCGTTTCCGGGTTGCCGAACATGACGCCGATCTTCTCCCGCAGTTGGTTGATAAAGATAATGATTGTGTTTGTCTTGGACACGCTGCCGGAGAGCTTTCGCATCGCCTGGGACATCATCCGGGCCTGGAGACCCATATGGCTGTCGCCCATCTCGCCCTCGATTTCGGCTTTTGGAACCAGTGCCGCGACGGAATCCACGACGATCAGCGCGACTGCGCCTGAGCGCACCAAGCCATCGGTGATCTCCAGCGCCTCTTCGCCGGTGGACGGCTGAGAAACTAAAAGGCTGTTGATGTCAACGCCGAGCCGCTTTGCATACTCGGGGTCGAGCGCATGTTCTGCGTCCACAAACGCGCAGATGCCGCCGCTTTTCTGTGCTTCGGCAACTAAATGCAGCGCCAGCGTTGTTTTACCTGACGACTCAGGGCCGTAAATCTCGGTGATGCGTCCTTTTGGAATACCGCCGACACCAAGCGCAATGTCAAGCGCGACTGATCCGGTCGAAATCGCTTCGGTGACAAGCCGGTCCGCCTGACCAAGCCGCATGATTGCGCCCTTGCCGAACTGCTTGTCAATCTGCGCTAATGCTGTTTCTAATGCCTTCTCACGGTCCATTTTCAATGCTCCTCTTTACTCCAAATCCAAAAATCACTTAATCAAACATGTGTTCGTAGATGGAAAATTGTACCACACTTTGGGTCCAAAGTCAACAAGTGTTTCAGAAATACTGGGTGATTTTTCTCTCAACAGCTGCCAACGAGCTAAGATAAGTCCAGACCCGCCTTGACAGAAATGTTTGGGGCGGCTATACTACCTCGGTCCCAAAAATCAACGCAAAGGTCGGCTCGCCCAAAAGCGTCCCGGCATGGCACACGAGAATTTTACCTTGCTCTCAATTCTCGTGTGTGCAACCAAACTAGCAGGAGGAGACCATTTGCTAAACTCGAATACGGCCCGCACTTTCGGCTATCTCTCTATCGCGTCGCTCTTTTCCGTGACCGCCCTTGTCGCCCCGTTTGCCGCAGGCGCCGCCCAGCCTAAAGCTGTCCTGGCCCCGACACCCGCCGCGCAAGCCATTGGCCCCGTCACTCCCGCATTGATGCCGGACCCGGCGGTTGGCTCTATTCCGATGCCACCGTCGGTTGTTCTCTACGACGGCAGTCATCCCGCCCGCCTTTTGTTCGCTCCGGTGCCCACTGTCGGCGAAGTCGTCAAAAACGCCGGTGTCACGCTCGGCCCCGATGACGTTATCCAGCCTGCGGTCTCGGCACCGATTAAAGACGGCCTCAAAATCGTCATTCGCCACGTCCGAGTCGAAGCCCAAAGCGAAAAGCAGGAGATTCCCTTCAAGACCGTCTTTAAGATGAGCCGCGAGGTTGCGCCGGGCCAGATCAAGACCGGCTCCCATGGTGCCCCCGGCATCTTAACAAAAACTTATACCGCCCGGTTCGTCGATGACGCTTTAAAGTCGCGCACTTTAATCGCCAGCCGGGTCACGACCCCGCCGGTGAACCAGGAAACACTCGCCGGCATCCGTGTCCGCGAAGCCCGTGCCCTGCCGTCCCGTTCCGGCTCCTATCAGCGAATGCGCTGCTACCATATGGTCGCTACCGGCTATTCCCCGTATGAAGGCAGCAGTGCCGGACGCTGCGCGAACGGAATGCGGGCCGGCTACGGCGTTGTCGCCGTTGACCCACGGCTCATCCCGCTCGGCTCGAAGCTATATATCGAAGGCTACGGCTATGCACTCGCCGGCGATACCGGCGGTGCAATCAAAGGCCACCGAATTGACCTTGGCCATTCGACGTACCGCGAAGCCTCGAATGTCGGACGCCGCTCCGTCACCGTCTGGCTGCTGTCCGCTTCCCGTTAAGGAACCTACCCCAGTTCGTTCCTCACCGACCCTCTCGAAGCGGGAAGGCCCAGGGTTTCGGACCGAGTATAGGGCGGTATTTTCTGCGGCCTCTTTTCCGAATCATATCTCCTCACCTTCCCATCCCGGGAGGGGCGACGAGGAACGAACCGAGGTAGGTTCTTAGTAGGCTTATTACTATGCGTCAGGGAATTATCAACCACTACCGTGCGTTCCTGCCAGTGTCCGATACGACACCGGTAGTGACACTCTTTGAGGGCGACACGCCGCTTGTTCCCGCGCCCCGGCTGTCGGCGGCGATTACGCCGGGCCTGAAACTTCTGTTGAAGTTCGAGGGCATGAACCCGACCGGCTCTTTTAAAGACCGGGGCATGACCATGGCTGTCACCAAAGCTGTCGAAGCCGGCGCACGGGCGATCATGTGCGCGTCCACCGGCAACACCAGCGCGGCGGCCTCCGCGTATGCCGCCCGTGCCGGCCTCGACTGCGTTGTCCTGCTCCCGAATACGGATGTCGCCCTCGGCAAGCTGTCCCAAGCACTGATCCATGGCGCGAAAGTGCTGGCAATCGAAGGCACATTCGACGATGCCTTGCGCCTCACCCGCGAGATCTGCGGCCTTTACCCAATTACGCTGGTCAACCATATCAACCACAACCGTATCGAAGGTCAGAAGACTGCGGCGTTTGAAGTTTGCGACGACC
>JAYVVR010000321.1:0-10176 GCA_043786835.1 Armatimonadota bacterium
ATCGCGCTTTTGGACCTGCTTCTGGTCCGCAACCTGTTCGGCTTCGGCTGGGGCATCGCCATCGCGGGCGGCTTGTTATTCGCGTCCTGGCGGCTGCCGGCGAAAGCGGCCGAACTGACCGCCATGTTTCTCGGTGTTCAGTGCGTCGTGAACTCGCTGTACGACTTGAGAACGCTGGTCGGCCTCTCGACGCTTACCAACGGCCCGGTGTCCGACGCCGTTTTAATGTCCCAAATTATCCCCCTGCCTGCCATTGTCTGGGCCGTGCTGTGGGGTTTGCTGTCCCTGGGCATTTTGGGCGCGGCGCTGCGGCCTTACTGGCGCGAGGCGTATGTTTGAGCACCACAAATCAAGAGGGCGCAGCAAGCAGCGCCCCTGCATTGATAAACTCTTACCCTTCCTGTGGCGGGAGGGGTACCAAGAAAAGAGGCAGGGTCGGTTCCTCGTCCTCGCAGGCGGGCTAAAGCGCCTCGGCACCGACACTATTGACCTGCTCTGGCTTCGTATCTGAGACTTTATGACCTCAATCGAGGAGATCATGCGCGGCCTTGACAATTTGATCAGGGTCGAAAAAGTCGGCTGCGTCGGAATCTCCGTCCTATATTTCTCCCTATTATTAGGGATGGGGGGCATTTCCGAAGATTTTTTACTCAGCCTCTAATGCACTTTGAATCTGCCGGACAGAGGCAGCTCGGCCCAAGCGTCCGCGTCATGACATCTGCTCATCACGCGCTATACATCCCGGCTCGGGCCGGTGTCGAAATCGCTTGGAGGGGGGAGTGCGCCGCCAGCGACGCCTTCGACTTTGTAGCTTTTGCCTTCGCGGACCATCAAATAGACGGCATGAACAGTGATGCCGTCCGTGCCGGTGACGGTGGTCGGAATGGCAAGGTGAGCGCCCGCCGCGTCTGCCTGCGCGGGACCGAAGACAACACGCTTAGAATGGGCGAACTCGGGATAAGCATGGGTCATCATCGCACGAAACTGGTCCGGGGACGCGAAGTTCTTTTTGAGGCCGCTGCTCTGGTAGCCGATGGCGCTCTTATAATCGCCGCGCCCAAACGCTTTAAGCTGGGCCTGAATGGCGCTGATCGCGGCGGTCCGATCGGCAGCTTTCGCTGGCCGGGCAAGAAAAGGGGCCTGAGCTGATACGGCAGCAGTCAATGCGAAAAGACCCACGGCGGACAGCAATACGAAGGGGCGTGACATAGCGGTTTTCTCCTGGTTAGTTTTACCCGATTCCGCGGCCAAGCTAACCCGACGGCAGGAAGAAGAACGCGAGGGCAATTATCGCGTAGGCCGCGAGTAGCTGCGCCCCTTCCAGCCAATGGCATTTGCCATCACCCGCGATAAACGCAGTAATAATCACGCTGAACGCAATCGCGGTCATTTCGGGAACCGTGAAAATGTAGGTGAGCCGATGACCGGTCAAGAGGCTGGCGAAGACCAGCGCTGGGGCGACAAACATGGCAATCTGCGTAGACGACCCAATGGCAATGTTCATCGTAATGTCCATTTTGTTCTTCATCGCCATCCAGACCGCCGTGGAATGCTCAGCGGCATTGCCGATAATCGCGACAATGATAGTGCCGATAAAGATCGGGTTCCAGCCGAGACGAGTTGCCGCGCCGTTAACGCTGCTGACGAGAAACTCGCTCTCGAACGCTACCAGCACTGTCGCCGCCGCCAGCACGAAAAAAGCCGTGCGCTTCTTCCAGTGCGGCGGGTCTTCTTCGGCTTCTTCTTGGCAGTTCCGAAACAGGGCTTCGTGGGTCTTCAGCGAAAAGACCAGGGACGCGATATAGGTAACTAAAAGAATGCCCGAAACCCACAGTGACAAGTTTTCGACATCCGGGTTGGCGGGCGAATTCGGCTGATTGTAGTGCACCGCAAACAGCGCGGGGATGGACAGCGAAAGTGTCGCTACCAGCAAGTTGATCGCGTGTGATTCGGCCTGGTCCTGGTTAAATTGCTGGACTTTATGTTTGATGCCGCCCGCGAGTATGCTTGCGCCCAGAACCAAAAGTAAATTGCCGATAATCGAGCCGACAATGGAGGCCCGAACTAGTCCAATCAGTCCTTCGCGCAGGGCAAAAATACCGATAATCAGCTCGGTCGCGTTGCCGAAAGTCGCGTTCAGCAGCCCGCCCCGTGACGCCCCTAAATGTTTGGCAAGCTCTTCCGTCGCCTGTCCCATCAGCCCGGCCAGCGGCACAATCGCGAGTGCCGCCGCCACAAAAATCCACAGTGGGTTCATATGCGGCGTGTAGTGAAGAACGACGCTGACGGGGATAAAAACGAACAGCGAATTGAGGCCGCGAAAGAACTGAAGTATTGAAATCATAAATGGTTGCCGGAAAGCAGGGAAGCGAGGAAGTAAACTTCACTCGCTGCCAAGGTCGTCCTTCGGACGAAAGAGTCGTTAACGCGAGGTATCTTGCCGTCCGAAGGACGGTATTCAGCGAGTGAAGGTTACTTCCTCGCATGGATTTTTGCAATGGCCCACGCCGCGTCCATTCCGGCCCGGCTGTCCGTGATAACTTTCTCTAAATCACCGTCCCAAAGGGCATCTGGAACGCCTGACGAAAAGATTTCGACGGAGTACGCGCCCCGAAATCCGGCGGTATGGACTGCCGCAAGGAACGCCGGCAGAGGAATTTCGCCCTGTCCCGGCACGAGCCGGTCTAAAAACGACCGCGGGGTCCGCCAGTCGCTGATTTGGACGACAAAGAGCTTTGGCCCGCAGGCTTCAATCTCTGCGTGAATGCCCGCGTTCTGCCAGACGTTCCACGAGTCAAGGCAGATACCAAAGCTGTTGTGGTCCACGGCGTTCACAACCTCCATCGCCTGCGGCAAAGTCCAGATCGCGGTTTCAATATTCACAATGGACGCATTGAGCGGCTCCAGCGCGATTTTGACGCCATGGCTTGCCGCAAACTCCGCCAGTTTGCGATATTCGGTCGCAGCCTTCTCTATGACTTCCTCAATATTGCCGCCCGGCGGGATGCCTGTGTTCGTGACATAAGCGACGCCCTGCGTATAGGGTGCAAGCGTCTCAATCGTTTTTCGGAACAGTTTGACGCGGTCGCCAATGTCGGTTGGCTCCGGCTGGGACGCGCTTGGAAACAGTGTCCGCGTCTTCGGCTGCACCGACGTAATCTCCAGCCCAGACGCGTTGATCAGTTCCATCTGCTCTGCAATCCGTGCCAGGTCCAGCTTGAACTCGCAAACTTCAACCGCCGAAACGCCAAGCCGCGCATAAGTTTCGACATCGCGCTCGAAACTCCACGGGTTCGTCGTAAACTCGCTAACGCCGAATTGGTAATTCGCTGCCATAGATTATACCTCTGCTAGTTGCTCTCCGGCTCCGTCGCAGTGCTGTCGCTGCGTCCAGGACCCGATTTCGTCTAAGCCTAAAAGATAGCCCTCTTCCGCGCTATTGTTTTCCCAAATGTCGAATTCCGCCAGCAGATCGCTCCATTGTCCGTTGAGGGGCAGGTCAAACACGACATATCCGGCTAAGCCGCTGGGAGGTTTGTACCATTTGACTTCCTGCCGCGCCTCTGGGTTGCCGCCTTGTGCCGTGCGCCAATCGGTGAGGCGAAAACTCTCCACGTCTGGGTAGAACTCAGGCGAACGGTACTGCTCGATGGCGATTTCGAGGAAATAAGGCGTCCAAGTCTCGCTTTCGGCATCGGTAATAATTGCCGAGAGAGCCGCTTCATAGTCGCCGGTCGCAAGGATGTCAATCCAGGTACGGACAATGTCTAGAACATCGGCGTTTGTAGCATCGCCTGGTATGTAGATCATAAGGCTTCCTCAACCCATGTCATAAATGACACGGCTACACGGCGAGGACGCCACAAAACACCGCTTCGCGGGGTTAGGATAACATCAGATTATTCTTGGTGCCGCGAAGCGGTACTTCGCAGCGTCCTCGCTGTGTAGCCGTGTCATTTATGACATGGGTTAAGAACAATGCAAGACCAGTACGTTCACGGCGGCCGCGACGCTTCTTCATGCGTCATCGCCTTAGCTCCTTCGGGGATATTATGCCGGACACGGAACTTGGCGCTCCACTCGGCAAGTGGGGTCACTCGCCCGGCAAGGCTATCTTCTAATCGAAGGCGAATTGGTTCTGTTTCCTCTTCCGCGGTGAGCCTAAGTTCGTCGTCTTTGGATGCCGGGCGAGGCATTGCTAGGCCCCTTTGTAGCCATTTGGGTGCTTCTCAAACCACTCGTAAGCGGTTCGCATGATCGTTTCTAAATCGCCGAATTGGGGCTTCCAGCCTAGCTCTTTCTCGATCTTGGCGCTGCTCGCGACAAGCTCTGCTGGGTCGCCGGGGCGGCGGGGGGCTTCAGTCGCGATAATGTCTTTTCCGGTGACTTTGCGGCCCATTTCGACGACTTCTTTGACCGAGTAGCCTTTGCCGTTGCCTAAATTGTAGGCGGTGGTCTTTGCGCCGTTTCGCAGGGCTTCCAGGCCCAGAATATGCGCGGAGGCCAAATCCGTGACGTGAATATAGTCGCGGATGCCGGTGCCGTCGGGGGTGGGGAAGTCCGAGCCGAACATTTTGATGTCCGGGCGGCGGCCCAGCGCGGCAAAGAGCGTCAAGGGAATCATGTGCGTTTCCGGCGTGTGGTCCTCGCCAAGCTCGCCTTCCGGGTCAGCCCCGGCGGCGCAGAAATAGCGGAGTGAGATGCTTTTGATGCCGAACGCGACATCGTACCAGTGCAGGATGTGCTCGGCGTCAAGCTTGGTCTGGCCGTAAGGGTTTGTCGGGAACTGTGGATGTTTTTCGTCAATGGGAACATATTGGGTCTCGCCGAACGTAGCGGCAGAAGACGAGAATAAAATATGCTTGACCCCTTGCGCGTTTAACGCGTCAAACAGCGTCAGCGTCTTGACAATGTTGTTCTGGTAATACTTGACGGGGTGGGCGACACTTTCCGGCACAGACGCGTAGGCGGCAAAGTGGATCGCCGCATCAATCCCGTAGTCTTGGACCATCTTTTCGACAAGCGGCCCGTCGCCGATTTCGCCCTGAACGAACTTTGCGCCGGGCAGAAAGTTCAACACTTCTCGATGTCCCAGCTCTAGCGTGTCTAAAATCACGACATCATAGCCCTGTTTGAGCAGCAGCTTACTGGTGTGGCTGCCAATGTACCCGGCCCCGCCGGTGACCAAAATCGCTCCCATAATGTTGTAGTTTCTCCTCTTGCGCGTTTCATGGCACTGTGTTCAATGCCGCTATGGTACCCGCAAATTGCCTTTGACGGGAACAAGCGGCTACGCTTGTTCGTCCATGTTGCAGTTTTCGGCAAACTTTTCCGAAGATAGGAGAAGAAATCTTGAGCGGATCCTTCGGTTTGGCATGAATCTTGCAAGAATAGTACTGGAAGCTGCCGGGCAGCTTCATAGACGTATGAAAACACCACTTTACACCAAAACAAATTTCTCCGAGACGACACTTCAAATGGTCTCTTTGTCTGCCGCCGACGCGCAAACGCGGGATGCGCCGGCAGAGGAAGCGTCGCCGCGTGAGGCCGACACGGTGCTGCTGCAAACCGTGTCGGCCTCACGCGGCGCGGTTCAAACTGTTCAGCGTATCTGCGACGTCCTTTTTTGCGCCTTAGCTTTGCTGCTCTTGTGGCCAGTCTTCGCCGCCATTGCCCTGCTCATTCGAACAGACAGTCCGGGGCCGGTGCTGTTCAAGCAATCGCGGGTTGGTAAAGACGGCCAAGAGTTCTGGTTCTACAAGTTCCGGTCTATGGTCTCCGACGCTGAAGCCCAGCGGCACCTGCTTGAAATGCAGAACGAGCGCTCGGGGCCGGTGTTCAAGATGAAGAACGACCCGCGCATCACGCGGGTGGGACGGGTGCTGCGAAAGTTCTCACTTGATGAGCTGCCGCAGCTTATCAATGTCTTGAAAGGCGACATGAGCCTGGTCGGGCCGCGTCCTGCTTTGCCGAAAGAAACCGAGAAGTACACGGCCCGCCAGCGTCAGCGCCTCCTGTGCCTGCCAGGCGTCACCGGGCTATGGCAGGTGTCGGGCCGGGCGTCTTTAAGCTTCGAGCGCTCGATTGAGCTGGACTTGTACTATATCGAGCGCCAATCAGTCGGTCTCTACTTCCGAATCTTGCTGATGACAATTCCTGCTGTGCTAAGGGCCGAGGGCGCTTACTGAGTTTTTTGCTGTATAATAGACGAAACGCACTCTTTCAATAGACAAACCATCATGCACCAAAACACACCGATTTTTTACCGTATCGCCGACTCGTTTTTTCGGCACCAGCGTTTGTTCTGGACTGCACTGCTTCTCGTCGGCGTCCTGACAAGCGCGGCAATATACTCGAAAAGCAAAACATTCCACGCAGCCGCCACGACCCAGGTGCAGACCGAAAATGTCGCGAAGGTGCTGAATGCCGACGCCCAGATTACGTCGTGGATCACTCCGGCCCAACAGAACGTGGACCGATTTTTGGAGCTGTCTAGGCAAGACCAGCCCGGCGGGTTCCTCGACACGGCTCTGCGGAACGCCCACCTGGCAAACCCGATTAACGTAGACCCGCAGGCGAACGACCCGCGCTATGGCCTGCTGCAAAAAAACCTCGCGGCGACGGTGGAAAGCACCAATCAGTTTTCGATTTCCCTGGTCTGGAACAATGCCGAGGAATGCCGAAGCATTGTGGATGCGCTGCAAAAGCAGTATGTGGAAGAGATCGGGCTGGACCGCTCGGCGGTGTCCGTCTCATCGGTGCGATTTCTGGACAGTCAGATCAAAGATGTTGATGCTAAGATGCAGAGCGCCGAGCTTGCATTAACGAACTATAAAGCCACTTACGGCGGTCAGCTTTCAGATTCGGACAGCACCTATAACAGCCAGCTCTCGTCTTTGCAGGCGAACCTCGATGAGAAACAGATCACGCTGGGCCAGAGCGCCAGCAAAGAAGCTGCCTTGAAGCAGCAGCTTGCCGAGATGAAGCCGATGAGCATTGCCGAACAGACGATTTCCCAGCAGTCTCCCGTGGAGCGCCAGATCGCAAACCTGCTCGCCTCGCGTGAAGCGCTGCTGGCAAGCGGCAAAACCCCGCAGCACCCGGATGTCCACGCGATTGACCTGACGATCGCTGCCCTCCAAAAGCAGCAACGAACCAAGGCGAACGCGCCCGAAAATCAGCGCAACACCCAGACCAAGATGCAGGACAACCCTCAGTATCAGGTGCTGAAAAATGAGATCGCCGACGCGGCCATCGCCGCAGTCGCCGACCAGCAGGAAATGCAGAACCTTCAGCGGCAGATCACCAAGTATCAGGCTCTGGTCAAGCAGATCCCCGCCGCCCAGCGCGAGTTGACTGAGCGGACACGTGATTACTCGGAGCTGCTGGCCCATGACCACAAGCTGCGTGATCAGCGCAACACCGTGCAGCTCCAGGCCAACTTAGACCGCCTGACGGCCTCGAACAGCCTGCTGCCTATCGGTGTCACTTATGCATCGCCGACGACAGGCCGCACCAAACTCATTGGTATGCTCATCGGCAGCTTGTTTCTCGGCGCACTAGTCGGCGCGGTTTTAATCGTCCTGAGCGACTGGTCCGACCATTCGCTGCGCTATGAATCGGACACCGAGCGACTGCTGGGTGTCCCAGTACTCGCCTCGGTGCCGGAAAGTGCGGAGATTCGAACACTCGGCACCTCGCGTCCGCTGGTCGCTTTGACTTCATCCGGCCCTGCCGAGAGATAAAGAGAACTTATTATGACCAACAGACCTTCACACGCGCCGGAAGAATCATTCTCGACCCGTACCCTGCATCCCGGCGAAGTCACCCAGCTTCTCCAAAAGGCGCGGAACGCTGGTCCGCATTCCGAGGTAAAGACAACTCGGGGCAGCGCCGATTTTGAAGTGCTGCCCTTCGAGACGACAATGATGATGGACAGGGACAGCCTGGCCGGGCCTGAGCGGACCCTGCGCCCGGATGAGTTTGCGCCGTCACCCGACACCTGCACAGAAGACGCCCCGGCTCACCCCGCGCCGCTTCCGGTCAATCTGCGTGTTGAGCAGACCCCAACGGAGTTCAGCCATCTGTACGCTGCGCTGGAACGACAGATCGCAGGCGTTGGGGATGTGACGCTTCTCAGCGGCGAAACGCTCGGCGCGGACCGGCCGTTTGTCCTCGGCGTGACAAGCGCCCTGGTCGGGGAAGGCAAAACTACGGTGGCGCTGCATCTCGCCATGACAATCGCGAGAGATACTTACAAGCGTGTCTGCTTGATTGATTTAAGTTTAGGCAAAGGCGAGCTTGCGGGGCGGCTTGGTGTTCCGATGCGCGGCGAAGGGGTGATCCCCGTGCTGGAAGACGACAGCCATGTGGTGCCGACGCTTCAAGTGGCTGGACTGGATAATCTGGTCATCATTCCGGCGGGCAAGCCGCCGACGAATGCGCCCCGGCTGGTTCGCTCGCCGCGTGTCGCCCAGCTTATCGTGTCGGCCCGGTCGGCGTTCGATGTGGTGGTTGTGGATATGCCGGCGGTCTCGACTGACTATGCCCTGCCGCTGACCCGGCACATGGACGGTGTTCTGGTGGTCGCCCGTGCGGGTGTTACCCCGCGCGACGTGGTCAACGAAGCGCTGGACAGGTTGGGCCGGGACAAGGTGGTCGGCGTGACGCTGAACCGTGTTCAGACTGCCGGCCCGGTATGGCTGCGGAAACGTATGGCAGGTGTGTGACATGCTCTCTTTAGTGTTCAGTGCGATGACCGGCCTCGTCGGCGCGGCGACTCTGGCCGCGACGCTCTCACTACTGGTTTTGCTGACGGCGGCAGCGTCTGCCCGGCGTCGCCCTGCTCCAATCTCTGCCCCGACCCTCCTGCTGGCCGTTGTCGTGCCGGCACACAACGAAGAAGCAGTGCTGGTGAACACGCTGAAAAGCTTAAACGCTCAATCTTATCCCGCCGAATGCGTTGAGATTGTGGTCGTCGCCGACAACTGCACGGATTCGACCGCTGTGATTGCCCGCCGTCTCGGGGCGACTGTGCTGGAGCGCACCCATGCTTTCGAGCGCGGCAAAGGCTACGCGCTCAATCATGCTGTCTCGCACCTGCTGATACAGCCGGTGGTCGCCGACGGCTTTGTGATTATTGATGCTGATACCGTCGCCGCTCCTGACTTTCTCCAGCAGATCAGCGCTAAGATCTCGCAGAATGCCGACCCGCGTGGCTACGGCGCCTGGCAGGGTCGCTACGGCGTCTTGAATGCCCATGACGGCTGGCGGGCGGCGCTGATGACGGCGGCGTTCGATTTAGTTAACCATGTCAAGCCGCTGGGCCGGGATACGCTGGGTCTCAGCGCGGGACTTAAAGGCAACGGCATGGCATTTACCCGTGCCCTTGCCGAAGTCTTGCCCTGGCCCGGCGGCAGTCTGACCGAAGATTTAGATTACGGCCTTGAGCTGGCTCGCCGGTTCGATTTACGTGTGCAGTATGTTCCTGAAGCCCGTGTTCAGGCACAGATGCCCGCGACTGCCGAGCAGGCGGCATCGCAGAGAAGCCGCTGGGAGAGGGGACGTTATGGGCTGGTTCGGGAACGTGCGCTGCCGCTGCTAGGCGAGGGCCTGCGCCGCCGGAGCTTCCTGCTGCTTGACGCCGCCTGGGACCTCTTAATGCCGCCGCTGGCCGAGCTTGCTACCCTGCTGCTGCTGTTTCTGGGACTGACGCTTCTCGGCACCGCGACGTCCCTGCTTCCCCATCCGGTCTTCTGGCTTTCCGCCGCCGGTTCCGGGCTGCTTGGCCTGAGTGTTTATGTTTTTGGCGGCCTTCGAGTCGCTGGAGCTGAGCCGGAAGCCTATGCGGCGCTGGCCCGCGCACCGTTCTACGCGCTCTGGAAGTTTGCACTTTTGTTCACCAGTTGGAAGCGCTCGCCAAAGCCTGCTGACGGGGTGATTGTCGACGAATGGGTCCGCACCGAGCGTATCCCGCAGGCTGACGCCGCTCCGACTACTGAAATCCGCCATTTATGAACATTGTCCTGCCGATCATCTTTTGCGCTGTGTTGATGGGCCTATTCGTCAAGCGCATGACAAACGCACACTGGATTGCGATGGCCTCTGTGATCAGTTTAATCATCGCCTTTCAATTTTTAAAGCATTAGGCTTGACGCTGTGGGAACTTTTAGGAAT
>JAYVVR010000322.1:0-3658 GCA_043786835.1 Armatimonadota bacterium
GCGAAGTCAATTAAATCGGTCAGGCTTGTCGCGTCTTCCGGGCAGGATGCGATCCCGACTGACAAACTCATCGGCAAATTCAAACCTCGGCTGAGATCCTGGACCAGACGCCGGATTCGGTCGGCAACCACAATCGCGACTTCGACCGACGTGCCTGGCATCAGCCAGGCAAACTCGTCGCCGCCATAACGGGCGACAAGGTCCGTATCCCGCGCCTGTGCCCCGAGCAGGTGACCGACCTGGCGCAGCGCAAGATCGCCCATAGCGTGGCCCATGCCATCGTTGACTTCTTTGAAGCCGTCGAGATCAATCATAGCGACGGCAAGCGTATCGGTCCGGCGGTTCGCGTACTCGATTTTGGTTCGCAGGACTGACTCGAAGTGGGCGCGGTTGAAGAGGCCGGTGAGCGCATCCCGCTTGGCGGCTTCAAGCACATCTTCAAGCTGCCGGTTTAAGCGAAGCAGAGTTTCGCGAACGGAGGAATGCGAAAGGTCGCCCTGTCGGTAGCCATTTTGGTTTAGGTAATCGGGGGTGGCAACGAGGAACCGGCAGTACGGATCGTCGTTTGCCAGGCAGCTCGTCTCGACGCAGTCCAGGTCACCGCTTGGGTACCGATTCCCCGGCGGCAGAGCCTCGACAACGCCGCGCAGCAGGCCGCGCAGATAATCGCATGCCCCGCCCGCGCGTCCAGCCCGGCCCTGCATGAGCATACCTTCCGGGGTGTTTTCGGCCCGCAAACGCACTTCGCCGGGCCGGTCCTGCCGCTGGTCAATTTGCAGGTTCCCATAGCCGGCAATCCCAAGCTGGGCCAGAGCGGTTTGGAGCATTTGCAGGCTGTCCTCGGTCGGCACAGTGTTGAACAAGTGCGCCATTAACGCAGACGCTCCGGCGAACCCGGCCCGGTACAGGATATCGGCGGTAAACTCCTGGCCGATTTCGCGGGTCATCTGTTCACGGAGCGTGTAAAACCCGCCGTTCATATCCATCAAGAAGGCGCGAGTGCCCCAAAGGGAGAGTGCGCCTGACCCCGCCGCCGCGGTTCGCGGGTCCGTCCGGTCATCAAAACTGCTGCTCATCATCCCTGTCTTTGTGCTTCCTACTGTGTCGCTAAACGTGATTATCATGAATACATTAACAAGTAGCACAAAGTATGCCAACCGGCCTTATAAATTTGCTGTGATGCAATAATTTTTGTTATTTACTGTCTGAACTATCCGGCGCGAGATGCCGAATAACGCAAATCTTTCATGACCCGAAGCTGATAAATCGTAAAACCGACCAAAAGCGCCCCCATCACCCAGGCGGCGGCAGTCGCATAGCCGAATTTCAGAAATAAAAACGCGTTGTACCAGATTTCCAGCCCAAGTGTCTGGGTCGAATACAGCGGTCCCCCAGCGGTCATGACCAGAATGTTATCGGTCGCTTGAAATGTCCCAATTACAGCTCCGACTAAATTAATCAAAATAAGCGGCTTCAATGTCGGCAGAGTCACTCGCGTAAACTTGGTCCAGACCCCCGCACCGTCAAGGTCGGCGGCCTCATACATTTCCTCGGGGATACTTCGAAGCGCTGCCTGATAAATCAAACTCCCCGGCCCAGCCCCAGCCCAAACGCTGGGCAAGATGACCGAAACAAGGGCGATTTTCGGGTTTCCCAGCCAGTTCACCGGGTCCGAGTGGACATGCAGCAGATTGGCCCCTGACAGTATCAGCGAATTAAAAAGACCGGCAGGTGTGCCGTCCTCGAACCACTTCCACATAAACGTAATCGCCAGGGACGCCGTAATCGCCGGCAGGTAGTAAAGCGTTCGGAAGAACACCCTCCCGCGCGGCACTTCGGTCAGGCCAACAGCGACCAGAAGAGGCAAAAAGAAGCCCAGCGTCAGACTAATGACTGTATACAAAAACGAGTTCAGTGTAGATTTCCAAAATGTCTCCGCCGTGAACAGTTCAATAAAGTTGTCTAATCCGACGTAGCTGGCCCTGCCCAAAATATGATAGTTCTGGAACGCCATCACAAGGCCCCGAAAAAGAGGGTAGTAGCGCCAGACCAGAATCGTTATTATCGCCGGCAGCATGAATAGCCAGATCAGCGCGTGGACACTCAGGCCAAGCCCCGTCGGCTTTGAAGAATAAACACGGCTAAGTTTTTGTGCTTTCTGCCGGCCCGCCCAGAGCGCCGCCGACCATCCGGCGTACGCCAGCAGGCCGGCCAGCAGCAGCCCGAAAATGGACCAGGCCCCCGCCCGGCGCTGCCGCTGGATCTCCGGCGGCACAAAGCCGGTTAGCTTCGCATCTACCGCCGCCGCCGCTTTGTCCAAAAGTTGTTTCGGGTCGGCGTTCGGGTTTTGCTCGATTTCGCCGAGCGGTACCCCAAGCAGATTGTAAATCTGGCTCATGTTCTCGCCGTAAGGCTCCGGGTGACCATTCAGAAACAGCGCTTTATTGGTCTGAAGCCAGACTTTGGACTGCGGCGACGTGTAATCGGCATATCCGTACTTTTGCAGTGCGACCGGGTTCACGGTATTGCCGAGGCCGGCTTCGACATACGCTTTCGTGCGGATGCGGTCGGCAGCATCGCTTGCCATGAACGACGCGAACTGCCAGGCGGCGTCCCGGACTTTCGGGTCTTTGATCTGGGACGAGATGCCCCACATATAGGCGTTAGCTTCGTTTGCGGTAATCCCCGTCGGGCCACGCGGC
Organism: Armatimonadota bacterium; assembly: GCA_043786835.1. GTDB lineage: Bacteria > Armatimonadota > Armatimonadia > Armatimonadales > Capsulimonadaceae > JANXMY01. The sequence continues at coordinate 2,703 of JAYVVR010000322.1, forward strand.
ATAGGCGCGATGCCGACGACGCTCGGGTTAATCTGAGTTGCATCGGCTTGGTTCGCGATCACGTTGCTCTGGTACTGGAACCACATGGCGACTTTGGATGTCGCCCGGTCCTGCCCCAGTGTTGACGAATGCGTGGCGACCCCGACATAGCGCTTACCGTCTTTGCCAGTCCACGGCGCGGTCATCAGTTTGCCGTAAAATTTCAGCGCCGTTGCACCGGCGGGCGTGTTGAATGCCGCCTGCCACTGACCTTTAGGGTCGCGCTTAATGACTTCGCCGCCCGCCTGCCAGAGGAAATTGATCCACCAATAGGCAGACGCGTCGGAGTCCGTGCCGAACTCAAAGCCCCAGACCCCTTTCGGCTGATCAGTTAGCGCCTGGGCGTCGGCGTAGAACTCGTCCCAGTTCTGAGGCGGCTTGTTCGGGTCAAGCCCCGCCGCCTGGAACATGTCTTTGCGGTAGTAAAGCGCCTGCACAGCGGCAAGAAACGGCAAACTGTAGATATGCTTATGCCCAGCATCACGTAAAATCGGCAGCAGTGTCGGCTGAATATGGGCGAGTGTCGCCGGGTCATTCTTCAAATAGCCGTCGAGTGGGATAAGAAACCCCTGCTGGATATACGACGCGGACGACCGGAAGTTGACATAGACGACGTCCGGCGCGGTGCCGCCCGCAAACGCCAGCAGCAAGTTCGACTCCGCGCCCGGCCCGCCGATTTGCAGACCCTGGGCACTTTCCAGCCGAATGTTAGGATGCGACTTTTCAAATGCTTCCACAATCGCCCGATTCGCACGCGAGTTCGGGTCAGTGGCATTCTTGTCTGGCAGCTTATAGGCCCCTGCCCCGCCGACTTTCACAATAGTTGGCAGAGACTGGGCGTGCAGAGGCACAGAAAGACAAAATAGGATTGCGAAAAGGGCGAAAACTAGCGGGAATTTCATAGAAGCAGCTTAAGC
>JAYVVR010000323.1:0-3658 GCA_043786835.1 Armatimonadota bacterium
AGGTCCAGAGCGTTTTGGGCGGTCCATTTGCCGGTGCCTTTTTGGGCGGCTTTGTCCAGCACCATGTCTACCAAATCATTGCCGGTGTCCAAGTCATCTTTCTTGGCGAAAATTTGGGCGGTGATCTCAATCAAAAACGAGTCTAAATCGCCGTCATTCCACTGGGTGAACACCGAATGCAGCTCGTCGTTTGTCAGCCCTGCGCCGTTTTTGAGTAAATCATACGCCTCGGCAATCAGCTGCATGTCGGCGTACTCGATACCGTTGTGGACCATTTTGACGTAGTGGCCCGCGCCGCCAGTCCCGATAAAGGTGCAGCAGGGGGTGCCGTCTACCTGGGCGGCAATTTTCGTAAAGATCGGCTCGACAATTTTGTACGCCTCTTCGCTGCCGCCGGGCATGATGCTCGGACCGTTGAGTGCCCCTTCCTCGCCGCCGGAGACGCCGGTTCCTAAAAACAAGAAGCCATCAGCATTCAGCTCTTTGACCCGGCGCTCGGTGTCCGTGAACAGCGAATTGCCACCGTCAATCAGCAGATCGCCTTTGGACAAAAGCGGCTTCAATTCGGCGATGACGTCGTCTACAGGCTGGCCCGCTTTGACCATGATCATAATGGCACGAGGCGTTTGAAGCGCACTGACGAAGTCTTCGACGCTCTGGGAGCCGGTCAGCGCCCCTTCGCTTCCGTGCTGTTCCATAAACTTGTCGGTCTTTTCCGTCGTGCGGTTATGCACGGCAATCGGGAAGCCTTTGTGCGCGACATTCCGTGCCAGGTTCTGTCCCATGACCGCAAGGCCCGTCAATCCGAAATTTGGTTTATCCGTCATTTATTTGTGTCTCCCATAACTGATATTTTGATTGATAAGGCGCAGGCAGGACGGCGCAGGACTTCAGTCCCACGCTCTTACGTTTGCGCCGTCTCATTGTCCGTCTTTTCTGTTCTATTCGCTTTCCCCTTGCTCAATTCCTCTTGACAAAATCCAAAAAATAACGTATCCTTGCCGCTTCCCATCGCGCACCGCCGCGCCGCCTCGTGCGTTTTCGTGAACCCAGAATGGAAATTTATAGGTGCGCGACAGCGCCTGGATAACCTTCTGCCTCTCGAATATCAAGCAAATCGGTCTGTCCCAGCTTCAGTATACGCAGGATTCAGACGAGATTATCGTGCCGTCCAATACTTATCCGGACACCGTCCCGATTGCCGATCAAATTCGCGGGTCTTGGACCAATCCACTCCAGCCTTTCTGAAAAAGTAAGGGCGTTCTTTTCTGCCCGTCTTACAGTGAGCAGAAGACATCCGACGCCTCCGACACCTATGCCTGCGATGGCACTGATACCTCTGGTCGTGGTGCCGTCAGCCACGGCGAGCTCCCGCCTAAATTGTCCCTGAGCCTAGACCCCGCAGCTGGTCCGAGCCCGTGTGACCTACTCGAATTATCACGGCAGTGGCTATGATGGTCAACCGATGCCGGTCTTCCAAAACCTGTCCCTGCCTCAGATTGCCGCGCCCTCGCGCACGGCGAATATCAGCGATGCGTACATGGTGGTAAACACGGCCAACAACAAAGTTGTGACACGGTTCGGCTGCGAAGGGGATGGGTGCCACAAGAGCAGTACGGGCTTTAATATGGGCTTTTCAGACGGTCACGCCAGGTTCTTTGTCGGCAAGCCGAAAAGTGCGGTTTCCACGGCGGCGAACGGCTGCCAATATGAGACCTACTTTGCCTGCGACGTGCCATAAGCAGGCCGGGAACTCTTCGGCACGGGAACGGATTAATTGGAGTAGGCAACCGTGCCGAAGAGGAGACTCGACATGAACGTAATCGAAGTCAAGCAGTTTGGCGGTCCCGAAACACTTCAAATGGCGGAGGAGCCGGCTCCGGCCCCGAACCAGGGCCAGATCGTCGTCGAAGTCAAAGCATCAGGCATCAATTTTGCCGATATTATGGCTCGACAAGGTAATTATCCTGCTGTGCCGAGTGCGCCGTTTTTTCCCGGCTTTGAGGTTGCCGGGACAGTTTCTCAGCGCGGCGACGGGGTGCAGGGCCATCAGCTTGGCGAGCGGGTTATGGGTATTCTTCCCAGCGGCGGTTACGCCCAGTATGCTGTTCTCGATGCGGCGAACGCGTTTGTTTTGCCGGACAGTCTGGACTTCGCGCCAGCGACCGCGCTCCTCATCCAGGGGTTGACCGCGTATTTTCTGCTTGAAACCGGAAATTTGCAGCCGGGCCAGACCGTGCTGATCCCCGGCGCGGCAGGGGGCGTCGGCTCCCTCGCTGTGCAGATCGCCAAGCTGAAAGGCGCGGGCAAAGTCATTGGACTGGCGTCGCCGTCGAAGCATGAGTTGGTGAGGTCTCTCGGGGCGGACGCCGTGTTCGATTACACGCAGCCCGGCTGGTCGAAGCAGGTCAGTGCGGAGGCAGGTGAAGCCGGTATCAGCATATTCTTAGACTCGCAGGGGGATCTCGGCACGGAAGCGTTCGACACGTTCGCTCCAAAAGCGCACTGGCTGGTTTTCGGCGGTCAGTCGGGAAGTGGCGGCGGCCTTGCGGGAGAGCGGCTGTGGCCGATGGTGTTCAAGAATATCACCCTGCGCGGCTACAATGTCAATGCGAATGCTGCCGACTGGGGCCGGGGCATGAAAGAGATGCTCGGCTGGGCATCGAGCGGCAAGCTGCGGATCGAAACACAGAGCTTTTCACTGGCAGATGCGGCAAAAGCGCACGAGGCGATCTCGGCGCGGCAAACAACAGGCAAAGTCGTTTTAGCACCGTAAAAAATAACAGAGGAAACCTCGCAAATTATCTTCTGTTTTTGCCGCTTTATGGTTGACTTTTACGCGGGGTTTGGGTATTATTCATTTGTGTTTGAGAGTGGGCCGGTAGCTCAGCGGTAGAGCATCTTACTTTTAATGAGAGGGTCCTGGGTTCGAGACCCAGCCGACCCATTTTCCCTCCAAACACACACGAAAAGCCAGTCTGTCTATCAGATTGGCTTTTCTGTTTCTCCAAGCGTACTGGACGTCCTCGCTGCCATCGCGGCATTCTCTTGCGGCGCGTTCGGCCTGCCCATGTCGGCAGCGCAAACAGCGCCGGTCATTGTCGAGCTGTTTATGTTGGAAGGCTGCCCCGCCTGTCGACACACTGCCAGCTCGGTATGCCAAGTCCTCGCCCGCTGGTAGTACTGAAGTGATTGCCCTTAGCCAAACATGCAGCGCGGCAGAACGATTACTCAGCAGCGTTCCGTCTCGGCGTGGCCATGTGTACGCAGTCGTGTTCGCGCAGGAGAAAGCAAGCCGCCGGATTGTCGGTGCGGCGGGGATTTCGCACTGAGAGTGGACTATCCTCAGATGGGATAATTGCAACCCATTTGGGGTACTATACTGTGTTCAATAAATGAACGCCGCGCTCCAAACAGTGCCGGTATCAGCGCGCCTCGGGGCGCGAGAAAGGATACTTTTATGAAACTCATTGCACTTGCCGCCGCAGCTCTCGTACTGGCCGGCGCTTCCGTCACCGGCGCTTCCGCCAAATCTATGCGTCACCACCACATGACGCATCACCGGATGATGCACCACCGAACGATGCACCACCGAATGATGCACCGTCACCGGATGATGCATCATCGGATGATGCACCACATGTAATCGCCTCGCCGG
>JAYVVR010000324.1:0-3657 GCA_043786835.1 Armatimonadota bacterium
GTCGTATCCAGATGGCCTTGTCGCCGGACAAACATTTTGCCGTCTATGTTCAGGCCGCACCCGGCGCGAAAATCTCAACAGGTCTTGGCGATGCCGACCCAAACCAGCTTTGGCTGCTGGACACGAAAACGCGTCTCAAGAGGCGGCTGGTGGTCAGCAAAAACAACGACGACATGAAGCAGGTGCTGGGCGGTCTGCAATCGCCGGTCTTTTCGGCAGATGGCCGCGAAGTCTACTTTCTGTCATCGGCATGGGCCACGTCGGACGCTGTCCATGCCGTCACTATCAAGACACGCAAAATCCGGTTCGTCACTGACGGCAATTCGCTAAGAGTGATCACGCAGGGGCGTTATCGGGGCGATTTAGTTGTCAACAAGCATAAGTACCGGCCGAACGGAAGCGGCTCCTACGATGCTGACTGGCTGGTGTCGCCGTCGGGCCGCGAGATACAAGTATGGCAGTGAAAATCATGGGCGTCATTCCTGCCCGTTTCAACTCATCGCGCCTGCCGGGGAAAGCCCTGCGGGAGATCGCGGGCCGGCCGATGATCCACTGGGTCTACTTAAACGCCAAGCAGTCGCCCCTGCTGACCGATCTCGTCGTCGCGACCGACAGCCCTGAAATTCGAGACTCGTGCGAGGCCGCAAACATCCCCGTCTTTTTAACGCGCGAGCATCCGTCAGGCACTGACCGTGTTCACGAAGTTTTGACCCGCACCGACGCCGCCATCTATGTCAACATTCAGGGCGACGAGCCGACCCTGCGCCCGGATCACCTCGATTTGATGCTGGCCCCGTTTTTGGAGAGCCGCGGCGTCCAAGTCTCGACCCTGAAAGTCGCAATCTCCGCCGCCGAAGCCGCCGACCCGAACAACGTCAAAGTCGTGACCGCCGTCAGCAATTTTGCCCTTTACTTCTCGCGCTATCCCCTGCCCTACGACCGTTCGGGGCTGGGACAGGCCCAGCATTTTAAGCACATCGGCTTGTACGCCTACACCCGCGCCGCGCTGTCTTTGTACCACAGCCTGCCGCAGTCAACACTGGAGCTGACTGAGAGCTTGGACCAGCTTCGCTTTTTGCAAAACGGCGTTCCCGTTTACGTCGCCGAGACCCCGCACGACACCGTCGGCGTGGACACCGAAGCTGATTTGGAGCGCGTGATCGCGCTGTTCGAGCCGGTGAACAGCATCTAAAGAAGACCCCCCAGCCCCCAATAATGGGGGGGCCAGATTGCTCCGTATTGCTCCTCCAATAATGGGGGCTGGGGGGCCTCGTATCCGCCTATGTATTTCCTCTACAGCCTCCTATTTTCGTCCTGGATATTCGTCATGGCTCCCTATTTCCTGTACCGGGCCTGGAAGCACCAAAAGTATCTGCCAGCCCTGCGTCAGCGGCTCGGCTTTTTGCCGGACACGCTCAAATCCGATGGCCGTCCGACCATTTGGATCCACTCGTGTTCTGTCGGCGAAACCCTGAGTGTTCAGCCTTTGGCCCAAGCGCTGCATGAGCGGTTTCCCGCCGCTCGTTTAGTTTTCTCAACGGTTACCAAGACCGGCCAGGCGATTGCCCAGGAGCGTTTTGCCAAATACGGCCCCGGAAACGCGTTTTATTTCCCCATTGATCTGGCGTCTATTGCCAACAAAGTTTTAGACACGCTTCAGCCAGCTCTCATCGTGATGATTGAGACCGAGATCTGGCCGAACACGCTGCACGAAGCGAAAAAGCGCGGCATTCCAGTGGTCATGGTCAACGGGCGCATTTCTGCCGAGAGTTTCCAGTACTACAAATGGATTCAGCCGCTCATAGGTCCCGTCTTCCAAAACTACGCGCTTCTTTTGATGAAGGCCAGTGAAGATGCCGCCCGCTTGCAGCGCATGGGCGCACCGCCAAGCCTCATCAAAGTTAGCGGGAGCATTAAGTACGATCGCAGCGTGGCCACCGAGAAAGAGACCGCGTCGAAGCAGGCCCCCGCTCTCGACGCCGCCCTCGCGCTGAGCATCCCAGAGGCGCCGCTCATTGTTGCCGGCAGCACCCATGACGATGAAGAGTCAACTCTGCTCGAAGTCCTGCGCCGCCTGCGCCGTCTCCCTGGTCTCGAACAAACGCGCCTGCTGCTTGTCCCGCGTCACCCCGAACGCTTCGCGGCAGTCGCCCTCCTGGCCGAGCGTCAAGGCTTCACCGTCAAACGCCGCTCCGACCCCGCGCCTGGCAATCCATCCGCCGAAGTCTTAGTTTTGGACACTTTAGGCGAGTTAAGCACCGCTTATAGCTTCGCCACCGTCGCGTTCGTCGGCGGCACGCTGATCCCGCATGGCGGCCAGTCCATCATGGAACCAGCCTTGTACGCCAAGCCTATTGTCGTCGGCCCTTCGATGCTAAACTTCCCCCAGATCATTGACGACTTCCGAAATCGCGGCGGCATCGCCCAAATCTCCGCCGATGAGAGCGATAAAGAAGCACAAAAAACCCAGCTCACCGATGCCTTCGCCACGCTGCTGCTCGATGCCGACGCCCGCACGGCTATGGGCCGCGCTGCCCTATCGGTGTTCGAGGGCAGCCAGGGCGCGACGAAGCTCACCGTAGACCACCTCGCCGCCCTCTTCGAGGAGACACAAAGAAAATGAGCGAAGTTCTGGCCCGCATCCTCGTCCGCGAAGCTCACGGCATCCGTCGGTTTCTGTATCCGCTGACTTTTCCCGATTATCGGTTGTCCCAAGAGAACCACAAACTGTATCGCGACAGCCGTGATTCTTTGAGTCTATGCACTCTCGATGGGACACCTGTACCATTCGATGCTATAGGAAACCATTTATGTTTCGCGGTATCACTTGGGCCTTTCCAGGAACAGGAATTTTTGCTCCAAACTAACGGCCCGCGTATGACGGTTGATGACGCCTTGGACGTAAATGTTGAAGATGATGCTATCCAAAGTCGGCAGCGGCGATTTGCCATGACATATACGGCTGACGGCAATGTACAGCGAGTTGTCTACGACAGTATCAGCCATCTCCGCTCGCCGGCAACACTCACCTATAATAACAAGGCTGCGGCAGGTTTTGAGATTACAAACATTGACCGTAAACCTTCATCGTTTTTTGTAAACACACAGGCGAGTTACGGCCATTTTGAGAGTGTTGAACAGCTTGCTTTTATCACCACTGAAACAACTGCTTGTAAATCTTGGCTGAAAATCAACGGCGGCATAGACGGTGCTAATCCTGACGACGAAATTGTTTTCACCCTGCCGCTCGCGATTACGTCCTCTACCCTCACTTGCGATTTCGGCGTCGGTGGCTATGTGTTCGGGAAGCTGGACGTCAACGCACCGGAAATTGTCTGGCACACGGAGTTCGGCGACGCGCCCTACGCGAAGTGGACAGTGGCGACGGCGGGGCGTGTGGATTATGTCGGCGAAGTAAGCAGTGCCGAGGCATTTCTGCCGCAGCGGTGGTTCCATCTCATTGACAGCGATAAAGCACTCGCCGTGGCAATTACGATGCTGCCGGACACCTGTCGGTCCATGACGGTTCGGCTGACGCTTGCCGGCGACATCACAATCGCGTTCAAACTGGGCGGCTTTCCCGATGTAGTTGCCGCGTTCGGCGTCTGCTACCATTTCCTTAACAATGTTCCGGCGATTGCCGCTGCGACGAACCCA
>JAYVVR010000325.1:0-10158 GCA_043786835.1 Armatimonadota bacterium
CCGCCGACTATTATTTGCGCTCCCAAACAATTACGCTGGATTCAGGGAAGCGTCGGGGGACACTCAAAAACGCCACGCTCTACCGGTTCGGCGCAAGGATTGTCACTATCCCGCGCCTGTCCTTCGGCCTCGGCGGGGCGGGGGGCGGGGCGAAACGGACGCTTGCCATCCCGACACTCGGGGTCTCGTCGCGCTACGGGACATTTGTCGCGTTCGGCAATACAACGCGTTTCCTGCAGCTGCCGTTCCAGTATCGGCTGCTGCTGCCAACCCGGCAATCGGTTGAAGCGGCGGTCACCAGCGGGCAGGCACTTTATACGCCGCCGGGACATCCTTCCCCTGCCGTGCCGTATACTGGGCCGACGACACTTTTGGACCGGATTCGTTCGGCGGCGACTGTGCCGTCCGGGCCGCTGCCCGAAGGCGACCCACTGCGGTTTACCGACTTCCTGCCCGACCCGAACCCGATCTCGCTTTTTAACATGCCGTCGCACGGCGGCCTGTATCTCGACGAAAACCTATCCGTTCATGTCGCCGCCAGCGGGAACCGCCGCACTGATCTCTACGTCAGTCGCCTGCCGGAGATTTCTCTCAGCGGCGATCTTCCGCTGACCCCTGTTCCAAAAGTCCCACTGTACGGCGATCCGTCGTCACTTCGCGCGGCTCTCAAACATATCGTGCTGTATCTTCAGGCCCGCGAAACAGTCGGCGATTACCGGGAGCAGTTGTCGTCAGCGCCGTACTCAATCCGTGCCCGGCGAACAAACCATCAGATTGGTCTCAGCACACGTCCGCTCTTGATCGCCCCAAACACAGTTTTGCTGCCAAGCGTGTCGGTGACCAGCAGCAGTTATAGTGGGGATAAAACGGCGTATCGTTATGACCAGATCAACATCGCCGCCGCCCATTACTTTTCTGATTTAACTGCCGTTGGCGTCCAGTTTCTCGCCAGCAGCACCAGTGGCAGGTCACCGTTTGATTTCGATGTTTTGGATACGTCGCGGGAGCTCGATCTGCGTTTCCAGACCGGAACCGCCCGGTTTGTCGCCGCAGGCCGTGTCCGCTATGATCTCTCGAAAAGCGGCGTCATTGATTATCAAGTCGCGATTGGCCCAGCTTTGCGCGGCTTTATTCCGGTTCTTTCCTATAACTTCCGCACCCGAAGCCTCGGCATCAGCATTCAGGTCAAGGGCCTGACTTTCTAAAGTTGCTATTCTGGAGTCTTTGCACTTGACAAATTTATCCTGTTCAAGATACAATTCTTTCAATGCTCAAACAACATCACTCGCCGCTTCGGGACCGCGCCTGGGCCGCTTTGCGTGCCTCGTGCAGTGCTTTTATCCTTGCCGGTGTCGGCGCTGCCGCCGTGTATTTTCTGCCCTCGCCTTCGGTTTCTGGTGCTGCGATGTCTGTCTTACCTCCCGCCGGGCTTCGTGACGCGCAGCTCGGCACCGACCTTCCAAACCCGCAGGCCCCGCTGAAGATTGTTCAGGACCGGAAGGCCGGCGTTCCGCTTATCTTGATTGAAGGTGGCGTTCCGCAGACCCGCCGGTCGGCGTTCCGGTGCGGTGTCGGGCAGATGGTTCAAGAGGCAGGGGCGCAGGCGGGTCTCAACGGCACATTCTTCGTAGACGCGTCTGTGCAGGGAACCGACACTGTTTTAATTGGCCCATCGCTGTGCGGCAATGAGACCAAAGCCGTTTTCAACCCGGAAGACCGAACAAATCTGCTGATTGGCCGGCCTTTGGTGCTACTGTCCAAATCCCAGACCCGACTCGTGCCGTACCAGCCGTCGGAGATGGGAACCCAGCGCGACTTAGAAGCCTGGCTGCCCGGCCTCTCCGATGCGTTCCTCGGCGGGGTCTGGCTGGTGCATAACGGGATTGCTGCCGGACGCCTCCAAATTGACCAGTTTCAAGTCCACGACGCCGAAGACCCGCGCCGCCGGGCGTTCTTCTGCCTGTTGCCCGACGGCCGCCCGGCCCTCGGCGCGACCACCTATGTGACGCCCTCCGCCAATCTTGCCTGCGCCTTGCAGGCGCTTGGTGTCCACGAAGCGGTGCTTCTCGACTCCGGCTTCAGCACATCGCTTGTCTACGGCAAGAAAATCCTCGTCACCGGCCATACATCCCCCGGCATCCCCAGCCGCCCCGTCCCTCACGCGCTTGTTTTGTTCGGCAAGCCCGCCCCTAGCATCCCGCACTCGGTTCTGGTGGGAAGCAGATAAGAACCCCTCCCTCTCGTTCCTCGCTCCCTCCCCTGTTAGGGAAGGGCAATAAAGAGCAAAGAGGAGAAAATAGGCTCTAGTCACCCACCCTGACTTTCTCTGGCCCTTCCCTAACAGGGGCCTTCCAGGTAGCCAGTGCTTAGGGAGCGAGGTACGAGAGGGAGGGGTTCTTAACGAACGGGTTCTAACACGGGAGGGGTTCTTATCTGCCCTTAAAGCCCATGCACCTGCTTGACGCGCTCCAAAAGCGCCGTGATGTCCGGCTCTTTTGCGGTAGTCGGGGGTGGGCCGAGCGGGTCGGCAATGTTGGTGTCACCGAGCCAGACGCCAAGCGTTCCGAGAACGCCGTAAGCCAGCGCTTCCAAATCGTAGCCGCCTTCTAAAATGCCGACTAAGCGACCGGGGCAGCAAGCGTCGGAAATCTCCTGCAAACTCTGAGACAATGCAGCGAGGCCGCGCACGGTCAGCCGCTCCCGAATGCCTGCCACATACGCTGAGTTGCGCCAGTGAGCATCATAGCCTGCAGAGACAATGACCATCTCCGGCTGGAACCGGCGGGCGAGGGGGCGCAATACGGTGTCGAATGCCTGCAAGAAGCCGGCCTCACCAACGTCCGGTGGTAGCGGAACATTGACGGTATAGTCGAGACCGTTGCCGACACCCGTTTCTTCTATCGCGCCTGTGAACGGATACGCGGGTGATTGGTGGGTCGAGAAGTATAAGACGTTCGGCGAGGCGTAAAAGCAGTCCTGAATGCCGTTGCCGTGGTGAACATCAAAGTCTACCAGCAATACCCGTGACAGCCCATGCTCGGCCATCGCATGGGCGGCAGCGACGGCGGCGTTGTTGAGAATGCAAAAGCCCATCGCCCGGTCCGGCGGCGCATGATGGCCGGGCGGACGCACAACGGCAAAGCTCGCGTCCATCCCGCCGGTCATCACCGCATCTACCGCCCCGATACTCGCCCCGGCAGCCGTCGTCGCCGCTCTCCAGGACCCTGCCGACGCCACGGTATCTCCAGCGTCCAAGTAGCCCCCGCCATTGGCAACAACGCGCTCGACGAAGTCTAGATACTTCGCCGGATGCACCCGCTCAAGCTGCGTCCGCATTGCCGGTGTGACGGGCAGGCGCGTCAGCCGTGCGAGCATTCCCGAGGACTCCAAGAGCGCCATGACTTCGGCGACCCGTGCAGGCCGCTCCGGGTGTCCCTCTGGCGGTCGGTGTTCGAGCACGACAGGGTCATACAGCAGGGCAACTTTTTTGTCGGGCATGGGCGGATGTTCCAGGGAGCAGGGCAAGGAGAACACGGGGCTGAACCCCCATGCTTCAAAAGCAATTCCCCGCCTTCGCGGGTATCAGATAAGACAGGTATCAGACGAGTTCGGTCTCTTCGCCCGCGAAGGCGGGGAATTGCTTTTGAAGCATGGGGGTTCAGCCCCGTGTTCCTCGCTCCACGGTTACCAAAAAAGAGACTGACCTTCCTAAATCGGCAGCAAATCCGCCGTCAAAAGCGCCAAATGCTCCGCCGGCATGACCGTATCCGCGTTCAAGTGCTGCGGGTTCATCGGGTGCGAAATGTCAAAACCAGGAAAGCCACCCCAGCGGAAGCACTCGCGCAGATAGCTGACAAAAGTCGTATCGTGCCACTCGTTGAGAAGCAGCGCATCGGCAGTAGCGCAAGGTATCTCAATCTGATAGGGTGCGCCGCCGCTGAAACCGCCCTTATGAACATACTCCGGTCCGACCGGGATACAAAGCGACCCGACGTCTTCAATTTCGTCGGCGAGGTCACCCTGCCATTCGCGGAGTACCTCAAAAACTGCTTCAATCGGATCAATGACAAGCGGATCAGTGTAAATCTTGGGCCACCGGGCGTTGAACCCACTCAGATCCACAGTGCCGCCGACCTCGTACCACGCACGAAGCGAAAGCGGCAACGGCCCTGTCTGCGTCTCTAGCTCTGCGATTTGGTCGTTGACATTATCTGCCGGCGGCTGCCGACCGACAAATGCAAGTTGGGAGTTGTCGAAATCGTACTTGATGCTTTGCAGACGCGAAATAATCCGTTCGGCGTTCTCGCGGACACGGGACATGGTTTCACGGGCGACGGCAAGCGCGTCCGGCAGAATGTGGCCCTGCCGGACTTGCTCGCCGAGTGCGGTCAGCTCGCCCCAAACCTGTTCATGCTCACCGCTTTGGTAACGTTTCAGATACGAAAGCATGAGGGTTAGTCTACGGGCCGTTCGCCGGGCGGGATGCCGCGCACGCTGGCACGCTCGGGTGGGTCAAGGGTCATGTTGCCGGTGACGTGGACCTGGCAAGAGAGGCGGTACTTGCCGAAGAGGCCGTCTTCTTCGAGTGTTTCACGCTCGGCAAGGCCCATTTCGGACGGCTCGCCGCTTAAAAAGTGGACTTTACAGGTGGTGCAGCGGGCAATGCCGCCGCAGCGGTGCAGGATGTCGTAGCCAGAGTCTTCAATGGCGAGAACCAGCTTTTTGCCGGCCTCGACCTCGAATGCGTCCAAGCCCTCAATAGTAACTGTCGGCATGATTGTTTTTTCCTTGAGCCTCGAAATGGCGAATAGGGATCGTAAGTAAAGAGGGCGAACACGAGGTTCGCCCCTACGGGGTCGGAACACGGGCATGATGTCGGATGGAGGGTGCGAACCTTGTGTTCGCCCTTCTGATTGCCTTGATTCGCTTTCTTTAACGGTTCCACCAGCTTCGGCCGGTGTCGGTCAGCATTTTATCGGCTTCGTCGGGACCCCAGCTTCCGGCGGCGTAGTTCGCCAGTGCAGGGGGCTGGTGCTCGGCCCAGTTCTTCAAGACCGGCGTAATCAGCCTCCATTCGGCCTCCACTTCATCATCACGGGTGAATAGCGACGGGTCACCTAAAAGCGCGTCCATGATCAGGCGCTCGTAGGCATCGTGGATGCGCTGGCCGAACGATGTCCCATAAGTGAAGTTCATGTCAACCGGCTGAACAACTGTTTTCTGGCCGGGCGGCTTGGCCCCGAGACGCATGGAAATGCCTTCGTTCGGCTGGACCCGGATCGTGATGACGTTCGGCTCTTCGGGCTTCTTGTCGGCGGTCTCGACCAGTACGGTCGGCAGAGCTTTAAACGTGATGTTGAGTTCTGTGACCCGCTCCGGCAGGCGTTTTCCGGCCCGGACATAAAACGGAACACCTGCCCAGCGCCAGTTCTGGATCTCCAGCTTCAAGGCGACAAACGAATCCGCGACCGACTCTTTCGGCACGTTTGGCTCGTCCCGGTAGGCGGGGACCTCTTTGCCGTTAATCTGGCCCGCGCCGTACTGGCCGCGCACGACGCATTTATCGCAGTCGTCGCCTAGAATCGGCTTGATCGCCCGCAGGACTTTTGCTTTTTCGTCCCGAATATCGCTTGCACTCAGCGTATTCGGCGGCTCCATCGCGATCAGCGCAAGCATCTGCAGGGCATGACTCTGAACCATGTCGCGCAGCTCGCCGGCATGGTCGAAGTACCCGGCCCGCTGCTCGACCCCGACCGTTTCGGCGACCGTGACCTGGACATTATCAATATATTTGGAGTTCCAAAGCGGCTCGAACAGAAGGTTTGCAAACCGGAAGACAAACATATTCTGGACAGTTTCTTTGCCTAGATAATGATCAATTCGGTAGATTTGTTCCTCGTCGAAAACCTGCTTCAACTCGATATTAAGCGCACGGGCACTATCCAAATCAGACCCGAATGGTTTCTCGACAATGATTCGCGTAAAGCCGACACTGTCCTGACCCTCACGGGCTTTCACCAAACCCGCCTTGCCGAGCTGCTGGATGACTGTCGTATAGGTCGTCGGCGGGGTCGCAAGATAGTAGAGGCGGTTGCCGAGGGTGCCATCGGTCTGGTCGAACTTATCCAGACGTTCTTTGAGCCAGCTAAAGCCAGCGGCGTTGTCGAAGTCCGAGCGGTGAAACACAATCCGGCGGGCGAACTTCTGCCAGGTCGGCTGGAAATCTTTCCAAAGATCGGCGGCGAACTCTTGGAGCGAGCTTTGCAGCTCGTCGCGGAACGAATGGTCGGAATAGTCGCGCCGGGCAAAGCCGACAATTTTAAAATGGTCCGGCAGCAAGTTTTGTGTTTCCAGCGAGAACAGCGCCGGAATGAGCTTGCGATGGGTCAGGTCCCCAGTCGCGCCAAAGATAACAAGGCAGCACGGGGGGATCGGATGCTCAATCAGCATCGGATCAGGCGCGGCGCTCTCCGCCGATTTCGTCTCAAGCGGCGTCGGCGTATGTGCCTGCGGCGATTCTAGCGGGATGGGCATAAGAACTTCCTTTGGTCAAATCGTGTTATTCGAGCGACTGGATATACGCGACAAGCGTTTGGATTTGAACAGTCGTCAACTGGTCTTTATAAGCAGGCATCTGACCGGGGTATCCGTTTGCGATACTCATGGTGATTTTGGCATCGGGGTCGCCCAGATGATGAAGTGTCGGGCCGATATTCCCTTCGGCGTTTGCCCCATGGCAGCCGACACAGGCTAGGGAGCTATACAGCGCGTGGCCCGAGGCGACAAGCTGCGATGACGCGGTCTTCGTGCCGCTGGATAGGTGACCAGCCTGCACCGTCTTTGGCGTCTCTTTGACGGCAGTACTGTGAGTCGCAACTGCCGAGACGCCGTAGGCTGCGCCGACAACGCCGAGGCCGGCAGCCAGCCCGGCGATAAGTCCTTTCATTTCTCGTGCCAACAGTGATTTCTTTCTAAGACCAGGAGCGTGGGAATAGATTCCTGCGCTGTGGGGCGAAGCGCCGAATGTCCACCTTCGTGGACAGGAAACGAATAATTGCAGGTCCTATCCTTTCTCCACGAAGGTGGAGAGTAGGCGTCTGCGCCACATAGCGCAGGACTTCAGTCCTGCGCCTAAAGACTAACTTCCTATCAGCTCGCCGCCCCAGTAGCCCGCCGCACCCATGAGAGCGGCAGTCAGGGCGGCAAAGGCGAGATAGACGCCGAATGCAGGCCGGGCAGCGTCGTTTCGGACGACCACTCGCCAGACCGCGAGGGCGATCATTAGGCCGAATGCCGGCCAGACAAAGTCATGGTGCTTTGCCAGCGTCCCCGACCCGAAAAACCGCCAGGCCGAAATCGCAAGGCCCGACAGCACTGAGACGAATGTCGCCGCTGCGCCCAGCAGCAGCGCGAAAAAGCCGGCTGAGTGAAGATCGCGCTTTAACGGCTCACGGTTCCAAACATAGGCAGCGAAGTCAAACAAAAACGACGCGATCATCATCGCAATCGGGAAGTGCGTGCTGCCGCCATGCAGGTTCGCCCAGAGTTTTTCCAGCAAATGGTTTATCCTTTCGGTGAGGCGCTCGCGTCTATCGAATCAATGGTCTCAGCGGCTTCACTCGCCGACGCGCCGGGCTGAATCTGGTCGGCGGTGCTGTCTGAGGTGCCGCTGTAAGTGACCGAGTCACCTGAGCCCGTCGCATCGTTCACTGTACCTTCAACAGACTTAACGGCGTGACCGCCAAACTCGTTCCGCAAAGATGCAATCACTTTTGCCGCGAAGTTCTCGGGCTGGCGCGAGTGGAAGCGCTCAAACAGCGACGCTGTGATGACCGGCGCGGGGACATTGTGGTCAATGGCTTCCTGAATGGTCCAGCGCCCTTCGCCGGAGTCCTCGACATAGCCGCGCACTTTTTGCAGGTTGTCGTCGCTTTGAAACGCCAGTACCAAGAGGTCGAGCAGCCAGGACCGGACCACGCTACCGTAGCGCCAGGCGGACGCGATTGCGGTCAAATCCAGCTTGTATTCCGACGCATGCAGGATATCAAAGCCTTCGCCGTAAGACTGAAGCATGCCGTACTCGATGCCGTTATGGACCATCTTGACATAATGCCCGGACCCCGATGCGCCTGTGTAGACATAGCCGTCTTTCGGCGCAAGCGTTTTGAAGACCGGCTCGCAGAACTTCGCCGCGTCCGGGTTGCCGCCGTACATCAGGCAGTAGCCTTCTTTCAGGCCCCAGACGCCTCCGCTCGTGCCGCAGTCTAAATAGCAGATGCCCGACTCTTCGAGCATCTTTCCCCGATGCACCGTGTCTTTAAAGTACGAATTGCCGCCGTCAATAATAATATCGCCCTGTGTTAATACGCCGACAAGCTTTTCAATCGTTTCATCTACAGGCTTGCCTTGCGGCACCATAATCCAGACGACTTTCTGTGCCTGCGTCTGGTTTTTGACGGCTTCGTGCAGGTCGGTGACCCCGTGGCCGCCGCGCTTATTCACTTCCGGCACTTTCGCCGGGTCCGTATCGAAGCCGTAGACGGTATGCCCGTCCGCCGCCAGCCGCTCCAGCATGTTCATTCCCATGCGTCCCAGTCCCACAATTGCGATCTCCATGCAAAGCTCCCTTGGGGATTCCCCGTGTTAATTTAACAGTTTTATTCCCTCTCTAGTTCACCCCTAACCGGCTGAATTCCTGCCAAGTTTCGTTGAGGGGCAGGAGCGCAGACAAAAAAAGTCCGAATGCTCTTGTATGTGCATTCGGGCCTAATTCTCTGTGCTGAAATCTCTGCTTAATAGTCAGGAACAAGCATTGCGTGTTGCCCTGCCTGAACTGATGAATAAGAGTTCTTCGCAAGATAGGCGATGTAAGGGTCCACATCATGGGTGTAATGCTCGACTAACGGGGCCTGCGTCGCATCCCCGGCACCGGCCAACACTCTGAAAATCGCTTCAAACCCTTGTCTTGAATATTGCTCACGATGCTTATCCATGTCTTGAAGTTTTAAGGCAGCAATCTGGCTTGCGAACGTTCCCTCATCGTCTGCAAGCAGCATCTCGTAGTCTTGCTTTATGCTCAATGTTTTTGACTGCGCCAGACCATCAATGAGGCTCTGAATGCGCTGGGTTCGTCCCAAAGGCACCAACTGTAGTTTAAGCGCAGAAGGCATATCTGACGTGTTACTGATTTGAGTAAAACCATCTAAAGAAGCATAGTCTGCATAGTTGCCTCGATAGGCCATATCCGCAACCTCGCGTACTGTCAGCACTTCAGTTGGGGGTTTCGTTCCGACAACCTGGATAGCCGCACTTGAAGTGGCGGCTCCGACCTGAGATGGTGTGAAGCTTAAGCCGCGATAGAATGCAGCGAGCTTTGCGGCTGCTCTTTTAGGGCCGGCTGGGGCACTGGCAGCTTGGCTTTCTGCTAGTAGGCGCTGGCGCATTGCTTCAAGATAACTTGGCTCCACTGACCTGTTCCGAGACACAATGTCAAAGGATGGCAAAGCCTCTGTCGCACCCAATTGAGCCAACGCATGTAGAGCGGTTCTTATTACGAGAGGGTGCGGATGTGAAGAGGCGTCAAGGATACTGGTCATCAATGGTACCTGCGAATGGTTATTCGTTAACCCTGCCTGGCGCATCAATACAATTTGACCACATTCCTCAGGGTAAAGTGGGCGTAAGGGAGCGGCTTCAACGGATGTCAAGCTGTTTATCCTTGGCATCAGTCCACTTGTCCAGGCAGCGATAGCTAACGCGAAGGAACTGGCTACAAGCACTGGTATTTTTCTCATCATTTGCTTTCTCAGTTTGGGTTTCGTCGGTTGCATCATGTTTTACCTTTCACCGAAGTTCACACACAAGCCGAGCGAGATGGAGTGCGCTTTACTAAACCGATCTCATGGTCCCAGCGTCGAAAGGCTCGTGACAAGAGGGCCAGAATTGGCACTATTTACTGCCTAGTTCACCTCTCACCCGCCCAATTCCTGCCGAGTTTGTTTGCTGGCGGGAAGGCAGATAGAAAGAAGCCCGAATGCAATCATATGTGCATTCGGGCTTAACTATCTTGCTATGACACTACTATGCCATCCACTGATTGGGAGTTTTTATATGTTTTAGTAACCTACGATAGACTCCGTTCGGTTTCCGTCCATGAGA
>JAYVVR010000326.1:0-10158 GCA_043786835.1 Armatimonadota bacterium
CTCTGTTTTCGGGCGCAGGTCACGGAGCCTCTGGGTCTAGAAACGCTCGGGTTTTGCCCGGTTTCCGTAAGCGCCGTCCTAACGGGGCCAGAGCCGGCAGGCGTGGTACATGACCCGCGGGCGCGGGACTTAGGCGGGGCCGCCGGCCACGCCGGGCTGTTTGGAACGGCCGGTGACGTGCTGGCGTTTGCCGAGGCAATCCGCACGGGCGGCGGGCCGATCTTGTCTCCTGCGTCCGTGGCACGCATGTCAGTCAGCCAAATCCCCTCAGGTGCCGGGGCGTCGTCTCTCGGCTGGTTCTGTGCCGGCAACGATTACTTGCCGGCGGGCGACTTATTTTCAGACGCCGCGTTTGGGCATTCGGGATTCACGGGAACGGCGCTTTTGATTGATCCCGCTTCAGATGTTTCGCTGACGCTGCTTACAAACCGCGTCATCAATCAAGCGGAAGACGGCAGCCGGTTTCTTCGGCTGCGGCGGCTCTGGCTGAATACGGTCGCGGCGTCGTTTGTCCGTCGTTAAGAAAGCAACAGAGGAATTCTCCGCTCGGTGGCGTAAGCTGACAGTGTGACTTTCCGAAATGCTGACTCGTCTGCTCGTTCTTCCAGTTCTCCCGCTGAAACACCGGCATTGTCCCGGCTGCAAATCCAGCAGGCGCTGCGGCTTTCAATCTGGGAAGGCTGTTCGGCGACGGTTCACGGCAGCCTGACGTCGGGGGCGTTCCAGACTGGCTTTGCGCTTTTTCTCGGGTGCAGCTCGTTCTGGCTTGGGGCGCTCGGCGGCATTCCGGCGCTGGCCGGGCTGGTTCAGCTCCTTTCCTCGTTTCTCGCCCAGCGTTACGGCGAGCGCAAGACATTGATTGCCTGGTTTTCGCTGGCGAGCCGCCTGCT
The DNA here is from genome assembly GCA_043786835.1 of Armatimonadota bacterium. Lineage (GTDB taxonomy): Bacteria > Armatimonadota > Armatimonadia > Armatimonadales > Capsulimonadaceae > JANXMY01. Next base: position 891 of record JAYVVR010000326.1, read on the forward strand.
CTGGGTTCCCATGCTGCTGATCCCGTTCCTGCTCCCAAGCTCACTCTGGGTCGCTGCGTTTCTTCTTTTGACTCTTCTGTCGTCACTCTGCATGAATGTCTCCGCGCCGCTGTGGACGGCGTGGATTACCGATATCGTGCCGGAAGGAAGTCGGGGGCGTTATTTTGGGCAGCGCAATATGTACGCAGGCTGGGTCGGCCTTGCCGTGCCAATTCTCGGCGGCTACTTTCTCGACGGCGCGACAAAGCGGCATTCGGGCAGCGAGCCGGCGGCATTTGGCATCTTGTTCCTGGTCGCCACTCTGTTTGCGCTGTCTTCTTTCGGCCTCATCCTAAAGAGTCCTGACATCGTACAGGTTAAGCCCGGCACGAATGGTGAAGAGCGGGAAAGTGCGCTGTCGTATTACAAAGCGCCGTTTACCGACAGAAACTTCCAGCGGGTGATGGCGTTTCTCGCGGTCATGGTTATCGGGCAGTCGGTGGCCGGGCAGTTTTTTACTGTCTATCAGCTCCAGTATTTGCAGTTCAATTATACGGCGTTCCAGCTTTTGACCGCGGTTTCGACACTGGCGTCGCTGGCTTCGATGCCGTTGTGGGGGTATTTGGCCGACAAATACGGCAACAAACCGATGCTGGTGATCAGCTGCTCCCTGGTGCTGGTTCCGCCGCTGCTCTGGATCCTTGCTGCGCCCGACGGCATTTCCGGCCTCTGGGCGTATGACAGCGCGGGCGGCCTGCGGGTTTCGGTGACGAAGCTGGTTGTGGTGGTGCTGAACATGTTTTCAGGCGTTGGCTGGGCCGGCGTCGGCTTGACCCAGTTCAACCTGATGATCGGGGCGTCGCCGCCCGAGAAGCGGACCGTGTATGTCAGCGCGATTGCCGCGATTTCGGGCCTTGCCGGCGGCCTCGCGCCGCTGGCCGGCGGAGCGCTGATGGTGGCGTTCGGGCATTTATCGTTTCCGACGCATGGCTACATCCAGAATCCGTACCATCTGCTGTTTTTGATTGCGACCCTGGCCCGTGTCGGGGCGATGGCGCTGATTGGGCCGATCAAGGAAGACGGCAGCCGGCAGACCGGCTATGTCCTGAAACAGCTGAAAGCCTCCAAGCCCATTGGGTCATTTACGGGCATTCAGACGCTGTCGAAATCCGGCAGCTCTTCGGCGCGGGTGTTGGCCGCCGAGCGGCTGGGCCGGCTGAAAACGCCGCTGGCCGTCGAAGAGCTGGTGCGGGCTTTGGATGATGTCGCCCTGCCTGTCAGGGAGCAAGCGGCGCAGGCACTCGGCGAGATTGGCGATCCCCGCGCAACCCTGCCGCTGGTCGGAAAGCTGTCCGATGCGTCGTCAGGCATCAGCGGCCCAGCGGCAACGGCCCTGGGTAAAATCGGCGACAGCTCCGCCCTGCCTGCCCTTGCCGCTGCCGCCCAGCTCGGGCCGCCGCCTCGGCGGCTGGCGGCGATGAAAGCGCTTGGACACATGGCCGATGGGTCAGTGACCGAGATCCTTTGCGCTCTTTTGGGTGACCCAGACCATTCCATTCGCACGGCGGCAATCCGTGCTCTCGCCGAGCGGGAAGACCCGGCCAGCCTGGCGAGCCTGATGACTCAGATAGAGTGCGAAGAAGAACCGTCTAATCTCGCGGTTCTCGCCGACGCGCTTGGCCGTCTCGGCGACCCCGCAGCCGCTCCAGCGCTTCTCGCGGCATTGTCCCGTACCCAATCGCCGACAGTCCGGCGCGAGATTTTGAATGCTGTCGGGAGCTTAGGGGGCGGACGAGACGCATTTTATCCGTATCTTGCACTGGATTCGTATGCCCGCGATGAAACAGTCGGCAAGATATTGCTGAACTTAAGCCGGCGATACCGGGCACGAGCATCGCAGAAGAAAGACCCCGAAGCAGCCCGGATTGCGGTTTACGCCAAACAAGCGCTGGCCGCATATACGCCCGGCGATAACACTTACTGCGTCAGCCGCCTGGTTCGCCTCGGATCCCTGCTGCCGTCAGCGAATACCGGCAGTCCGGCGTCGGCAATTTTGGCGGCCCTCGGCGAGCAGGCCGCCCCCCCGGAGACCGAGGAAGTGCTGCTCGCCGTGTTTCTCGTGCGCCGTTTAACAGAGGGTTAAACTTGACCGAGGGTTAAACTTGATTAAGGAGCAGAAAATGAGACGACCTTCTTGGATCGGGATACCTCTGCTGCTTTGTGCAGCATTGCCGCCGCTTTCGGCGCAAACACTCGTAAACCCCGGCTTTGAGCAAGCATACCCGCCGGTTGCACCGACCGCAGACACAGCCCCCGACGCGGCAGCGCTTTTGCTCACCCCGCCACTATCCAGCGGGGCAGGCGCAGGCCAGCTTCGTTTCCTGGAAGAGTACTTCGCGGCCGGCGGCGGTCAGTCAGCCGATGTGCTTGCGTACCATGGGTACGTCTATCCCGCCGAAGGCGAAATCCCCTCTCTGGCACGGTTCCGCACTCTGGCGGCGACAGCGAGCCTCGGCAGCAAGCCTGTCTGGGATACGGAAACGGGACTGACCTTGCAGGCGCTTCGGAAGCCGACACGGGGGCGTATGTGTCGCGGGCGCTGATTTTGGGCTGGGCGCTCGGCTGCGGCTAGACCTATCTTTATGCCTACGATGGCAGCTTTACGGGCTTCGACGCCCCGACCACCGACCCGAAAAAACGCGACCCAGCTCATCTCGGGAGTTCTGGTACGGCGTATGTGCGGACTATGGGCTGGCTGAATGGAGCAAAGATGCTGTCATGCGCGTCTGACGCCCAAGGAGTTTGGATTTGCGCCGTTTGCCAGCCTGGCGGCACTCCAGCATGGATCGTTTGGAACCCCTCCGGCCCGCGCCGGTTTACGCCTCCTGCGAAGTGGCGTGTTCCTCCCCCGTCCGGCGGCACTCTGGCGATCGGTCCCCAGCCGGTGCTGGTGACACACTGAATCAAAAAGCGGCGAGGGCATTTCTGCCCTCGCCGCTTTTGTAGCCGCTGACACTTATCGCGCAATCACGACTTCGCGGCCTGTCTGTGCCGACTGATAAAGCGCATCCAGGATTTGGAGCATATGCAGGCCCTGCTGCGCCGTCGAGATCGGCTCTTTGTCTTCGGCAATGCACGAGACAAAATGGTTGATTTCGCCCTGACGGCCGGAAATGTTCGGAACGTGCGGCGTGATGTCTACAGGCGAGCCGCCCATGTCGGTATAGACTTTCAGCTTGCCGAAGTCAGGGATGTCCGCGCCGCCTTCGGTACCAAGCACCGACGTATAAAAATTGTCACGTTCGGTATACGATGCCCAGGACGCTTCCAGGAACAGGGTTGCGCCGTTGTCGAACTTTACAAACCCGGCGGCTAAATCTTCTACGTCAAATGCAATCGGCGTGTTCGGGTCCGGCTTAGCCCCGTAGGACGACCCGCCTTTGCCGCGCGGCCCAAACTTCGCATAAGTACAGCCGGACGCCGAGACCGGGGCGGGGTTTCCCATCAAATAGACAGTCCGGTCAAGCGCGTGAACGCCGATGTCGAGCAGGGGGCCACCGCCCGAGCGCTCTTTAGTGGTAAACCAGCCGCCGAGGCCGGGGATGCCGTTGCGGCGTGTCCAGCCGGTTTTGGCGAAGTAGATTTCACCTAGTCTGCCCTCGTCAATCATTGCTTTCAGAAGCTGCGTTTCGCCGGAGAACCGATTGTTCATCGCCATCATAAACTTTTTGGGGCTTAAATTGGCGGCGGCGACGATTTCCTGGGCATGGGCTAGCGTGTCGGTCATCGGCTTTTCGCAGAGGACATGTTTGCCGGCCTTCAGAGCGCCTACCGAGAGCTGCGCGTGCAGGTCATTCGGGACACAGATCGAGACGGCGTCCACGTTTGGGTCCGCGAGAACATCTTTGTAATCCGTGTAAATCGTCTTGACGCCGAACCGGTCCGCCTGCTTTTGTGCCCGTGCTTCAACAAGGTCGCAGATCGCCGTGATTTCGACCAGCGGTTTCAGTTCATCGTAGCATTCCAGATGCTCGATCCCGATGCCACAACCGATGACGGCAACTTTGAGTGTTTTTGGTGATATAAGAGTTTCTGTCAACTGTTCGCTCCTCAGAGTTTTGTTTCTCCTCTATAGTAGCAGAGAACAGGCAAAAAGTCTAGTCATTGCCTTGAACTACTGCGGCCCCGACGGGGGCCGCCACTGATCCGGTGGCGGCGGATAAGTAGGCGGATAGGTCCCGTAGCGCGGCGTTTCGCCAGGCAGCCAGCCCGACGGCTTGCCTGCAAAGTAATAGATGAGTGCACCAAGTCCATGCAGAAGTACGACTACCAGGAGCCAGATGATTTTCGTGTTCGGGTCCGGCCACTGCCGCCGGGCTGCATCGATAATCTCGACGATCCAGAAGACAAGCGACAGCACAAGAATAAGACCGGAAAACAAAATGATACCTGCCATCAGGCCGGTGGACTCGGGCGGTTGCATAAAAGCCTCCAGTGATCAGAGTATAATTTCTGTGACACGAAGCGAGCGGAAAAGTTGCAGGGAATAGAGGCCATGGCACTAAAGATGCCGGTTTACTACCCGCTGGGGACCAGCACAAATTTGATATGTTTGCTGAAACAAAAAGCCTGAAAGTCCGCTATCACGGACGCGAAAAATAGAAGCGGCTCCGAGCCAAACCGGCTTGGCATCTTGCACTGAGACTGACTGAGCCGACACTGCAAAAGTCGCGCAAAGGCTGAGAGTTAGGATAATACGTTTTATTTTGGGTCCAGAGTGGGCCACGGAATAAATTCCGTAGCTGCACAAAACAGCGGCGAGACGACTTGTTCTGTGAGGCTTTAACCGAATATCAAGCAATTAAATCGTGCAGGCGCTTGATATTGACTTCGTGCATCGTGTCGCTGTCAGGCGTTTCGACAATAATTGGGATACCGGCTAAACGCGGGTCGTTGACCAAGAGGCGAAAGGCTTCCAGGCCGATTTCGCCTTCGCCGATATGGGCGTGGCGGTCGGCATGGCTGCCGAAGGCTTTCTGACTGTCGTTGGCATGGATGACTTGCAGCCACTCTGGCCCAATAATCGCGTCGAAGAGCCGCATGGTCTCAGCGTAAGTTTCGGGTGTGCGGATATCGTAGCCTGCCGCGAAGACGTGGCAGGTATCGAGGCAAACGGCCAAGCGCTCGGGGTTTCGGACGCCCTGAATGATTCTCGCAAAATGCTCGAATTTACCTCCCAAATAGGTCCCCTGCCCTGCGGTCGTTTCTAGGGCCGTGCGAACTTTCGCGTTCGGCGTCAGCGCATGGACGACGTCCAAACTGTCAATCAAACGCTGAATACCGACGTCTTCCCCCGCCCCGCCGTGCGCGCCGGGATGGGACACGAGAAAGTTAACGCCGAGCGCGTCGGCCCGCTCGATTTCGCCTTGAAACGCCGTGCGCGACTTTTCTAAGACTTCGCTGCCCGGCTCGGCGGCTAGATTGATAAGATACGAATCGTGCGCGACGGTTTTGGTCAGGCCACTTTCGGCGACGACTTGTTTGAATTTGTCGGCCATCTCGGGAGTAATAGAGGTTGCCCGCCACTGGCGCGGGCTGGATGTGAAGATCTGCACGGCCCGGCAGCCAATGGCGATCCCGTCTATGATGGCGTTGTGATGCCCGCCGGCAGTCGGCATATGTGCGCCGAGCAGCGGTTTCAAGAGTGTTGTAATCGGCGTTTCAAGCGCCTCGCCAAGCAGCGGTGTTTGTGTTATCATAGTGTCTTTTGCAGGGAGAATGCTCACGACTGGGCCTGCACCGTTTGTTGCGGGCCGAGCGCTGCCAGGAGCGGCACAATTTCGTTGCTGGCAATGTTCCAAAGAAGTTTGTCATCAATGCCAAAATCGTGATGGATAGCCAAGTCGCGGAACCGCCCCATTTCCTTTCATTCGACCGAAGGATAGGAGGTACGCACTTCCGGCGGGATTTGCTTGACAGCCTCACCAATAATCGTCAAGTGACGAAGAACGGCGTCGTATGTCTTCTCATCGGCCAAGAAAGTATCTTTCGTCATTCCGCTTGTGTAAACAAGGACCCGTTCGCAGGAATGACGGATGTCATCAAGATACAGACTGAAGTTCCGCAATTTCATAAGCATCTTCCTCCACGCCTTCGCGCAAAACAGACCGGATGGAGCTTGCGATAGCTAAATCAACGCGGCACGGCAATATCTCCTCGAGCCGGTCATACAATTTTGCATACCGGCTGAAAGTTGTCTCACCGTCGAATTCGACAAGTACATCTATATCGCTGTCCGGGCCGGCTTCGTTCCTGGCAACCGAGCCGAACAGGGCGAGGCGGCGCAAGCCGAACGCGGAAAGCTCCGCTTGGTGCTGCTTCAGAAGCGCAAGAACGTCGTCGCGAGTCATACTAGTCCCCTTTTTGCTGAACCATCGAAAGACCCTTGCTCATTTCGAGCATGCGCTGAACGGGACGCAGGGCACGGACACGGATGTCTTCAGGCATGGTAATTTCGGGGCGGCTATCTCGGAGGCACAGGTACAGCTTTTCAAGAGTGTTCAGGCGCATGTACGGGCAGGAAGCGCAGTCGCAGCCGGAGTTCGGCGGGGAGCAGATAAACATGGCGTCCGGGCGGGACTGCTTCATCTGATGCAGGATGCCGACTTCCGTAGCAACAATGAACTGAGTCTGGTCCGGGTGCGTCTGGACATACTTCAGGAGCGCCAAAGTCGAACCGATAAAATTCGCTTGGTCTAAAACTGCGCCTTCGCATTCCGGGTGGGCGATAAGCTGGGCATCGGGATAGGCTGTCCGAAGTCCGGCCAGCTTGCGGGCGCTGAACTGCTCGTGGACAATACAAAAGCCGGGCCACAAGACCATGTCGCGGCCTGTCTGCTTTTCGACCCATTTGCCTAAATGCCGGTCAGGGCCGAAAACGATTTTTTCATCTTTTGGAAGCTGCTCTATAATAGACACGGCATTGGATGATGTCACGATAATATCCGACAGGGCTTTGACTGCCGCCGACGAGTTAATATAGTTGATGACCGTGTGACCAGGGTACTGGGTCAGCCAGTCGGCGTAAACATCGGCGGGGCAGCGGTCGGCAAGGGAGCAGCCGGCATCGAGATCGGGCAGCAGGACCAGCTTGTTCGGGTTCAGAATCTTGGCGGTCTCGGCCATAAAGTGAACGCCGCAGAAAACGATTACATCCGCGTTGGTCGCAGCGGCGGCCTGGGCGAGCGCAAGGCTATCGCCGACATGATCAGCCAAATCCTGAATGTCGGCGTCCTGATAGTAGTGGGCCAAGATCACCGCGTTCCGCTCGGTTTTGAGCCGGACGATTTCGGCTTCGAGGTCGAGTGCCGGATCAATGGAGCGAACGCGCAGCGACAGGTCGGTGTCCTGTCCAAAGCTTTTTTCGGCGTGCATGACAGTGAGAGTTTCCATAAAAACAGTATACCCGGATGCGCTTGGAACCGACACGTTCAGTGCCGGTTTCTGAACTTTTGGAGTGGAAGCTGCGTCAAGAAGCGCATGGACAGGCAAACCACGATTGACACAGCGCATCTGCTGCGGCGGGCGGGCTTCGGGGCAGACACGGCGGCGATCAAGCAGGCGGCGGCGGCAGGACTTGACGCGACAACAGAAACTTTACTGCACCCGGAGCGCGTTCCCGAGACCCTCAATGACGACAAGACTCTGGCCAAGCTGACAAGCCTGCTGCCGGAAACCAAGAACGGCGGGACGCCGGCCCAGGCCGTCAGAATGTGGTGGGTTCACCGGATGCTGGCCTCGCCGCGTCCGCTGCAGGAGAAGATGGTTTTATTCTGGCACGGGCATTTCACGTCGAAAGATGGCGGTATGCAGGGCGATTTTCTGTACTGGCAGAACCAGCTTTTTCGGACTAATGCACTCGGCAGCTTCCGGACACTGACGCTAGCCATCTCACGGGACCCCGAAATGCTGCGCTACCTGGACGGCAACGCAAACCATAAAGCGCACCCAAACGAGAACTACGGGCGTGAGCTGATGGAGCTGTTCACCTGCGGCATCGGCAACTACACCGAAGACGACGTGAAGGCGGCAGCGCGGGCATTCTCCGGCTGGAACCTGCGGGGCGGCGAGTTCCACTTCAATGCAAACCAGCATGACAATGACCCGAAGACGTTTCTCGGCAAGACCGGCAACTGGAACGGCGACGACATTGTTGACATTCTGGTCGCCCACCCCGGCACTGCAAAGCGGCTGTGTACCCAGCTTTGGGAGTTTTTCGCCTACCCAAACCCCGAGCCGTCGGTGCTGTCGGCGCTGACCCAGACGTATTTTTCCAGCGGTTATGACGTTCGGGCCGTGATGGGCCGGATTTTGCGCTCACAGGCGTTTTACTCGGGAAAGGCGCGTTTTGCGGTCATCAAATCGCCCGCGCAGTATGTCGTCGGCACGATCAAGCTGCTGGGGCTAACTTCGGCGGTCGAAGTCGCGCTCTCGGATATCACGCCGGCAAACGAGATGGCGTACCAGCCGGCGGCAACGACCATGCCCGGTGCGCCAGCCTTGCCGACGCCAATGCCGTCCGCCCCGGCGGTCACGGCGCAGCAGTCGGCGGGCCGGAAGCTGGCAGTGCTGGCAAGCCTGCCGAATGCCATGCGGAGCATGGGCCAGGATCTGCTGTCCCCACCGACCGTCAAAGGATGGGACGGCGGTGAAGCCTGGATTAATACGTCCACGCTGCTGGCCCGAATTGGGTTCGCCAATCTGATGTCCAGTTCGCGGCAGCTCTTCGGCGGGCAGACCCAACACCTTACCGACTATTTAGCCCAGACTTCGATGACGCCCGAAAGCTGGGTGGATTTCTTGATTGAAGCGCTCGGCCCGCTTCCGGTCTCCCAAGCGACCCGCCAAACTCTTGTCAATTTTGTCGTCGGCACCGATACTGCCCCTTCTCTACTGCCGCCGACTGTCCAGAACATCCAATTTGTGCCGAGCCAAGCACCGCCTTTTCGGCGCGGGCGGCGCGGTCTGGGCGGCGGCTTCAACCGCCTGCGAAACCCGCCGGCGAGCGGACTGGAAGGCCGCCTCCGCGCAGTGATCCCGATGATCATGGCGACACCCGAATACCAAGTTTGTTAAATCCAACAGGAGAAAGATATGTCAGTCACACGCCGGGATTTTCTGAAAAAGAGCGCGACAACGATTGCTGTCGGACTGGCTGTGCCGCCCTGGCTCGCCAAAATGGTCTGGGCCGACTCAGTTGCCGACAATGCTTTGGCGGCAAGCGGGCAGA
>JAYVVR010000327.1:0-3655 GCA_043786835.1 Armatimonadota bacterium
GGAATGCTGCGGTCGGACCAGGTTACGCCGTTGTCAAACGTCGCGAACACATGAGTTCCAATTTCGGCATAAATGGTCGCTCCGGCGACACCGAGCGCATCCACCGAGGCACCGGCAGGAGCGTTCGGTGCGAAGCCGTTTCCAGTGGGACCGGAAATGCCAATCTTGACAAAGTCGCCGGCGATGTAGGTGTTGGGATCTGCACCCGGCGGAACCACGACACTGCCCCCGCGATCAGGCGAGAAGTAGATGTTATTTGTCCCGAAGACAATACGCGACTGGTTCAGCGGGTCGAGCTTATAGGGCACATAGAACGGGGATGGATCTGTTCTGCCATTCAAGCTGCCGACCTCGCCGAAGCTTGGAGAGTTGTCAAGCGTGTTGATGCCGTTGTAGATAGCATTAAAGGTTTGCCCGCCGTCGTCGGAGCGCTCCAGCGAAATGCCGTAGAACTCCTGGTAAACCGTCTGCGAGTTGGTTGCGTCCACATGGGTGAAGCCGCCGTCGCCGCCGATGACCTGGTTCCAAACACCGCCTGACAGCTTGGACGTGCCGTTATCCTGTGCGCCGCCGTAAGCAATGCCGGCGTTGAAAGGATCGAGTGCGATGCCGGTGAACTGAAGCGTGTTGAGATTGCCGTTGATGTCGCTCCACTTGATGTTGTCGTTTGACGCATCCGTGTCGCTTGCGGGCGGCGTCGGGTTTACGACAAGCGGGTTTTCCAGCCGCCAAATGCCGCCGTCGTTTGCGTCCAGCAGCTTGCCGTCGGCGGTGAACGTCAGCGCATGGGTGTCGGTATGCGGCCCGACAAAGCCGCCGCCGAGCGAGTAGTCATGGAAAGTCGCCCCGCCGTCGGTCGTCCCGACTAGGGTGCGGAGATTGTTGAAGTCTGTCGGGCCGGGGTAAAACCCGCCGACCACAGCGTAATTGACTTTGCCGGCGGCGAAGAACACGTTCGGGTTCGACTGGCTGACGACGAGCGCGTTGTCATAAAACCCCTGCCCGGTCATATAGTCCGGAGCGTTGAGATTGGTAAACGTCGCGCCGCTGTCCGTAGATTTGTACAGTCCCAGCAGGTTGTAGGTGTCCTGAAAGTTCTTGGCGGCTGTGCCGGAGCTTGGAATGGACACGTAGAGCGTGTCGGATTTGCCGTCGGCGGAGGAATACAGGGCAAGGGTCGTCTGCCCGCCCACAGGGTCACCGTTCATCGCAAGCGGCAGGCCACCTGTCAGCTGTGTCCAGGTCGCGCCGCCATCGGTGGTCTTGAAGATGCCATTACCGGCGTAAGCGCCCGGATAACCGACAGCCGTGTATAGAATGTTCGGATTGTGTGTGTTCACTGCGACATCGGTAAAAAGCGCATTGTCGTCGACTTTGCCCGCCGTTAGATTTGTCCAGGTCGCGCCGCCGTCGGTCGTCTTCCAAACCCCGCCGTCCGCGAAACCGTTGCCGTTTAGAGCGCCGAGGACCGTGCTGAGATAGACGACTTTCGGGTTAGTAGGACTGACGACAATCCGCGAGATCGATTTGCGGTAAAAGACACCGTTCGGGCTGCTTGCCGTGACCGGGCCAGGGATGACCGACCAGGACGCGCCGGCGTCGGTAGACCGCAAAAGGCCGATGCCGTAGCGTGAATCGCCGGCGAAGTTCGGCTCGCCCGTGCCGGCATACACGACGTTGTGGTTGGACGGCGCGACGGCGATGCTGCCCATGGCCGTGTCGCCGAGAAAATCCGTCAGGGCCTTGTAGCTGCTGCCGCCATCCGTCGTCTTCCAGACGCCGCCGCCGGCGGCGGCGATGTAGTAAGTGTTCGCATCCGTGGGATCGGCGGCGACTGCCACCATGCGTCCGGACGTACTCTGCCCGATGCCGCCGTCGTAGCTGCCGTTGAAGCCGCCGAACGCACCGCCGCCGTTTTGAAGGGTGGCAGGGCCTCTCGCGGTCCAGGGATCAGACGCAATCAGAAAAGGGGAAAACATGGCAGTGTCGGCGGCCCGGCTGCCGGAGCGCGGCGCGGAGACGCTGCTCTGCCCGAACGTGAGCGCTGGGGAGTTCGTGATCGGCAGCGCGGGCATCACCATTCGGTGATGACGGCCTGGCTGATACCGCGCCGCCGGCATTTGCGCGGAGGCGGGGGGCGTGGACGCTGCCGTGCCGGCCATTGCCAGCAGCGCCAGCGCGACGGAGCGCCGAGAAATTAAGGACATGATTAAAAGACCTTTCAGTAGGGTGCCTAAAGAGTGGACGGAGGAGAAGTGCAGGGTACAATCAGCGGGGCAAAACAGCAAGTCCCGAAAAAAGTCATGTTACTCCTTATTCGCTGCGGAATAATGCCGAATTTCCGTTTCGCCTGCGCCATTGCGGGGTGATGTCACTATAGCATCTTTTATGCGGATTTTAACGCCTTGCTGCTGACTATTTTCAACTATTTTTCGACATGTCAGTCCGCTTACACGATAAGCTTACAGCAGAACACCGACGACGCAGGCGGCCATCAGTGACGAGAGCGCTCCGCCGAACATGGCGAGGAGGCCGAGGCGGGAGAGATCGGAGCGCCGGTGGGGAACCATGCCGCTGATGCCGCCGACCTGGATGGCGACACTGGCAAAGTTCGCGAACCCACAAAGCGCGTAAATCGCGATCACCGCCGAGCGCGGCGAGACAAAGTGCGGGTTTGCCGCAAGCTGCTGGGACATCTGCAAGTACGCCACGAACTCGTTGACGGCGGTTTTGATGCCGAGAAGCGGCCCGATCTGCTGGGCGTCCTGCCAGGGCATTCCGGTCAGCCAGGCGAACGGTGTCGCAATCCAGCCCAAAATCTGCTGGAACGATAGCTTCGGATAGCCGAAGAAGTGACCGGCCCAGCCGAGCAGCGCGTTCAGCAGGGCGATCATAGCGACAAAGACAATCAAGACCGCACCAACGTTTAATGCAAGCTGCAAGCCTTCGAGCGCCCCACGCGTCAGGGCATCAATCGCGTTGACATCCGTGCGGTCCACGGTAATTTTGACCGTGCCTGCCGTTTCCGGCGTTGTCGTCTCCGGAAACAGCAGCTTGGCGACCACCAAAGACGACGGCGCGGACAGCAGTGATGCGGCCAGCAGATGCCCGGCGGCATCGGGGAAGAAGCCGGACAGCATGGCGGCATAGGCCGCAAGAACGCCCGATGCAATATTTGCAAAGCCCGCCGTCATAATCGCCATCAGCTCGGAGTTGGTGGCCTTCGCGAGAAACGGCTTGACCATGAGCGGCGCTTCGGTCTGGCCGACAAAGATATTGGTCGCGGCGGCAAGAGTTTCCGCCCCGGACGTTCCCATCGAGCGCTGCATTATCCAGGCAATGCCCTGAATAATCTTTTGCATGACGCCTGAATAGTAGAAAAGCGCTGTCAGAGCGCAAAAGAATACGATTGTCGGCAGCACATAAAACGCAAAGTAACCGCCGACATGGGCGTAGGCAGTCGGCGTCAGAATCGGTCCCATTGTGGGACTGCCCAGCGGCAGTCCAACGGGAATGTTGTTGCCCAGCGCAAGATCGCCGAAGACAAACTTGCCGCCCTGCTGTGAAAAGTCGAGCAGATTGCGGATTGCCGCGCTGGCATAGGCGAAGCCGCGCTTACCGGGTCCGGTGTCCAGCACCAGAAACGCGAACACAA
>JAYVVR010000328.1:0-10138 GCA_043786835.1 Armatimonadota bacterium
ATCCTGCCGGAAACCGCCCAGGAAAAGCCCCAGCAGGGCGAAGTCATCGCGGTTGGACCGGGCAAAACACTCGACAACGGCAAGCTGAGTTCGGTGGACGTCAAAGTCGGCGATAAGATCGTTTACGCGAAGTATCGCGGCACTGAGATCAAAGTCGGCAGCGAAGAAGTCATTATCCTGACCGGCAACGACGTCATGGGCATTTTGAACTAAGCATGGGAATTCTGAATTAAGTTCACAGGAGAATTATCTTCACAGGAGAATTATCACACAATGGCAGCAAAAGAATTATTGTTTGACGAGCAGGCCCGCCGGGCGCTCGAGCGCGGCGTGAACATCCTCGCTGATGCGGTCAAAGTCACGCTTGGGCCACGCGGGCGTTATGTCGTACTCGAGAAGAAGTTCGGCTCTCCCTCTTTGGTAGATGACGGCGTCACGATTGCCAAAGAAATCGAAATCGAAGACAAATTTGAGAACATGGGCGCACAGCTTGTTCGTGAAGTCGCATCGAAGACAAACGATGTCGCCGGCGACGGCACCACGACGGCCACGGTTCTGGCCCAGGCGATTGTCCGCGAAGGCTTGAAGAATGTCGCTGCCGGCTCGAACCCACTGGCGGTCAAGCGCGGTATTGACAAGGCAGTCGAAGTCGCGGTTGCCGAAATCAAGAAGCTTGCCGTTCAGGTGCAGGGCAAAGAGTCCATCACCCAAGTCGCGACAAACTCCGCGAAGATTCAATTGATCGGCGAGCTGATTGCGGACGCGATGGACAAAGTCGGCAAAGACGGCGTTATCACTGTCGAAGAGTCCAAAGGCACCCAGACGACGCTTGAGCTTGTCGAGGGAATGCAGTTCGACAAGGGTTATATCTCGCCGTATTTTGTCACCGACACCGAGCGTCTTGAAGCGGTCCTGGATGACCCGTACATTCTAATTTTTGAGAAGAAAATCTCCAACATTCAGGATATGCTGCCGGTGCTGGAAAGCGTCGTTCGGTCGGGCCGTCCCCTGCTGATTATCGCGGAAGACGTAGACGGCGAAGCACTTGCAACACTCGTCGTCAACAAGCTGCGCGGCACGTTCAACGTCGTTGCGGTCAAGGCTCCCGGCTTCGGCGACCGCCGGAAAGCCATGCTCGAAGACATCGCGGTCCTGACCGATGGTCGGTTCATCACCGAAGATTTGGGCATCCAGCTTAAGAACGTAGACGAGACTTATCTCGGCTCGGCGAAGCGGATCACGGTCACCAAAGACGACACCACCATTGTCGAAGGCAAGGGGTCTGCGGCGTCCATTCAGGGCCGGGTTGCCCAGATCAAGTCCCAGATCGACAAATCCGACAGTGACTACGACAAAGAAAAGCTACAGGAGCGGCTCGCCAAGCTCTCCGGCGGCGTTGCGGTCATTCAGGTCGGCGCGGCGACTGAGACCGAGTTGAAAGAAAAGAAGCACCGGATTGAAGATGCGCTGTCGGCCACCCGTGCGGCAGTCGAAGAAGGCATTGTCCCCGGCGGCGGCACGACTTTGATTAAGATCATCTCTGCCCTCGACACTCTTCATCTCGAAGGTGATGAGCAGGTCGGCGTCAACATCATCCGCCGCGCTTTGGAAGAGCCGGCCCGCCAGATCGCAAACAATGCAGGCGTCGAAGGCTCGGTCATTGTCGAGAAGATCAAGAACACCGGCCTCGGCTACAACGCCGCCACCGGCGAGTTCGGCGATTTGGTTGCTCAAGGCATCGTAGACCCGGCCAAAGTCACCCGCTCTGCGTTGCAGAACGCGGCGTCCATCGCCGGCCTAATCCTATCCACCGAAGCGTTGGTTGCCGAGCGCCCCGAAAAGGCCTCCGCCCCAGCGGGCGGCGGCGGTGGAATGGGCGGCGGTATGCCCGGCATGGGCGGCATGGGCGGCTTCTAAGCCTATCGTGCTCTCTTTGTCAGAACACAATAACCGCCGGGGGCCGATTGGCCTCCGGCGGTTTTGTTCGTTTTTGAGGTATCGTAGCGAGCAAGCAGCCTGCAAAGAGGAGCAACCTAACTATGAACCGATACGACGCTCCCGAACCGCTGGGTCAACTTTTGCTGACTGTCCGGCCTCAATCGCGGCTGCCGAATCTTATCGGGCTACCGCTCTTAGGAATAGCCTTGCTCCTCGTTTTTGGGATTGCAACTGCGTTTGCCTTAAAGCATACGCTGTCTGCCTGGCTTGGCCCCGTCATCCTCATTTCGGTTTTGCTGGTATATCTGGCAATCATCACACTAGATTATGTAAGTACCCTGCACTGAAAGTGCAGGGCTTTTGAGGTGCGATTGTCTGCCTTCGCAGACATAAGAGCTGGACCTTCGCGAGTGATCTTCTGTCTGCAAAGGCAGACAATCGCCTTGTAGAAGACCCGGAGTTCTAATCCGGGCAGGGCAATGCGACTTATGCAAGAGGTCTACTGTAAAAAAGTTCAAGGTGAGGCTACATGTGCTATAATTTTCTATGTCTGCCTTCGATAAACACCATAACGCTGTCCGCAATGCTCTCATCAAAGATGGATGGACGATCACGCATGATCCGTTTCATTTACAATTTGGTGGGAGCAATATGTTTGTGGACTTAGGTGCATAGCAATTAGTCGGTGCGGAAAAAGAAGGCCGGAGAATTGCGGTCGAAATCAAGGGGTTTACTGAGGCCTCCGAAATGACTGAGCTAGAACGGGCTGTCAGGCAGTTTACGGTGTACCGTTTGGTTCTCGAAGAACGGGCTCCTGACTATATTTTGTATTTGGCTGTCCCGGAAGATGTTGTGAAAGATACCTTTGAGCAGCCGCTGGGGCAGCTACTAGTCAAGAACGCGTATTTGCGTGTTTTTGGCTTTAATCCTGATGAGGAGACGATTACCCGATGGATAAATTAAATCATTATCGCGAGCTTATTGAGGGTATCTTCGAAGAATACGCTGCCATTCCCTATGCGCTTGGCGATTTGTCTTGTGAAGCCATTTTTGATCGTCCACGAGACCGCTACTTGTTAATTACCTACGGGCGAGACTTGGGCAGGCGCGTTCATTTCGCAGTCGCCCATGTGGATATTGTGGATGGTAAGCTGTGGATACGGTGCGACAACACGGAGGACGGGATTGCGACAGAGCTTGTTGCGCTCGGCGTCCCGAAAGAAGCCATTGGGCTGGGCTTTAAGTCGGAGCAGATGCGCCGGGACACCGAGTTTGCGGTCGCCTAGCACAACGAAAACAAAAGACCGCCGGAGGCCACGCAGCCGCCGCCGGTTTTTGTGTTTTGCGGGGCGGCATCTGTGCTACAATGGGGCAGGGGAAACCAAGCATGAGCAAAACAGAAAAGCATTACGCCGTCAAGCTGGACACCGAGCAGAAAATCAACCTGGGCGATTATGCGCCGGACGAGAGCGGCGGCAGAGACATCAGCAAGGAGAAAAGTGTCGAGATTCTGGCAGCGCTCGGCGCAGAGCTGAGTTCTTTGCAGGAGTGGATGTACGCGGCCCAAACCCACAGCGTTCTGATTGTCTTGCAGGGTCTCGACACGTCGGGCAAGGATGGCACGATTGCCCATGTGATGTCTGACATGAACCCGCAGGGCTGCGCGGTGACGTCGTTTAAGGTGCCGACCCCCGACGAAGCCGCCCACGACTTTCTCTGGCGCATTCACAAGCAAACACCGCCCAAAGGCATGATGACAATCTTCAACCGCTCGCATTATGAAGATGTTCTCGTGACCCACGTTCACAAGCTGGTTCCTGATGACGTTGTCCGGACCCGCTACGGCCAGATCAAAGACTTCGAGAAGCTGCTGACAGACGAGAACACCATTGTACTGAAGTTCTTCCTGCACCTCTCGAAAGACGAGCAGAAAACCCGCCTTGAAGCGCGGGAGCAGGATCCTGAGAAGGCGTGGAAGCTGTCCGCCGCCGACTGGAAAGAGCGTGGCTTTTGGGACGATTATACAACAGCCTACGAAGACGCCCTCGGCGCAACGTCTGCCCCCCATGCCCCCTGGTATATTGTCCCCGCCGACCACAAATGGTTCCGCAACGTCGCCGTCGCCACCGCCCTTGTCGAGACCCTGCGCCCCTATAAAGCCGGCTGGCAGAAATCGCTGGAAGCTATTGGCAAACAGCGCAGAGCCGAGCTGGCCGCCATGCGAACCGCAAAAGAGGCGAAGAAGTAGTCACATAGCGCGCTACAAGCAATTTTCCAGTTTCTGCAATACCGCGAGAGTGATAACAATAATCTGAAATTGGGTTGCGGAGGATAAACATGGTAAAAAAATACTTGGCAGAGTTAGGGGCGGAAGAAACTTTTACAGACCTTTTGGTTTTACGCTCCAAAATTTGCGCAAAGACAACAAATGGCAAAGAACCCAAATTGAAGTTCTCAATTTTCGATGGTTCAAAGGAATACAAAGCAAAAATATGGAAAGCAACTGACTCCGAGATTCAGGAAATTATGCAAAGCGATTTCTTGCTGGTTTCAGGGAGGACAGACAAATTGAACCCCGACTTTCCTGATGGTGTGACTATCGAGGTCTACGAGACCGCCCAAATCCCAGATGATTTAGAGCCGTTCTTATCGCCTTTTCCGGATAACCACAAGGTCAATCAAAAACGCTTTAGCTCACTCCTGCAATCGATCCAGGATACTAATCTCAACCGCTTGCTGCGAGATATATTCGACACTCAAAATACCACTTGGAAAGAATTCAAATCGGCTTCTGCGGCACAGTTTCGTCATCATGCTTACCGAGGTGGTCTCCTAGAACATAGCGTTGAGGTTGCTGAACTTTGTGATAGTTCATGCTGTGTTCTGACTCATCTGCGCCGAGACTTTTTGGTCACCTGTGCACTTCTTCATGACATCGGTAAATTAGAAGAAATGAACCATGATCTTGCCGCAGGTGAATTTACCGAAGAAGGAACTTTAGTGGGGCATACTGTGTCCGGGGCACACCTTATTGGAAGCGCCGCCGACAAAATTGCTGGCTTCCCAAGAAAACTAAAGTGGGGGCTGATGCACATGGTCCTTTCTCATCATGGCAGTCCTGATTGGGGCGCGGCTCAAAGCCCAGTCTGTGCGGAAGCATTTGTACTACATGAATGCGACAATATGAGTGCGAAAGCACACCATTATCATAAAGTTTTCTCCGCTGCTTTACCGGGCCAATTCTCAGTAAAGGTAGCCACAAACGAATACTATTATGTCGGCGATTTTGGATTACAACAAGCAGAAACTAAAGCTGTCACTAACCAACCAGTGCCTATTTTCGTAATTCAACCAAAACAACAAGAGATGGTGTCCTCATTTACGACAATCCGGATACCGATCAAAGCATTAGTTGCAGCAGGTTCACCGGAGCAGGGCAGCATCGAAGAAGATGAAGAATCGCGGGATGTTGTCCCGCCTGCCTGTGGTGCAGACTACCTTGTCCGTGTCACCGGAGATAGTATGGTGGACGAAGGCATACTCGAGTCTGACCTGCTTTTCGTGAAAGAAATAGAAACCCCTAAAGATGGAGACATCGTAATCGCGCATTTGGGCGCTTCAGGAGAAGTTGTCAAGCGATTTCGTTATGACCCCACAAAAACAGACATACATGAAAAGAAGTGGCTGGAGTCTGAGAATAGCCGCAAAAATTATCCTAACCTTCCGATTGACAACGACACCCGAATCAGAGGCAAGGTTGTCGGGCTGCTGCGAGATTTCTAGAAATGCAAATCCATAACACTCTAATCGAAATCGTCAAAGGCAGCGTCATTGACCAGGACGTTGACGTAGTCGTCAACGCGGCGAATACGGCGCTGCGGGGTGGGGGCGGGGTTGACGGGGTCATCCATAAAGTCGCCGGGAAGCCGCTGATGGCAGAATTAATTCGCGTCGCGCCGAATGGGACCAAAACCGGGTCGGCGGTGCTGACGAAAGGGTTTGGACTCAAGCAGCCGTTTATCCTGCATACGCCGGGGCCGGTCTGGAAGGGCGGGGGCGCCAACGAAGCGGTCAAGCTGGCGTCGTGCTACCGTTCGTGCCTGGAAAAAGCGGACGAAAAGAAGCTGACTTCGATTGCGTTCTGCTCGATTTCAACCGGCATTTACGGCTACCCGATAGGCGAGGCCGCGCCGCTTGCCCTGCGGACTGTGACGGAGTATTTGGACGCGCACCCGGAAACAACTTTGGAGAGCATCGTCTTCGCGCTGTACATGGAGCCGGAGTACCGGGCGTTCAAGGCGTCGTGGGAGAGAATGCAGGAAGCAAAAGACGAGGACGAAGAAGCGTAGGAGTTTACTCCCACGCCTCGCCTGAAAGCAGTCACATGAGCATTTTCGACGAGACACGCCTCAAAAGCGAGACATTCAAACTCGACACGGCACGGATGCGGCGGGGCTGGTATTCGGATAAGTATTTTGGCAATATCGTGACCCTGCTGTCGGCGCTGTCTGCGGAAGGCTGCGAGTTCGGCGGGGCCGAGACCGGTGATATTGAAGTCGAAATGCAGTGGTTTACCCGCCGGCAGCCGTTTTCGGTGGTCGCTGGCGTGGACAAAGCGCTGGCGATGCTGAAGGACTGCACCGGATACTTTGATGCCAATGACCACTGGGTGCCGACGTACCAAAACCTCGAAGTCGTTGCCGTGCAGGATGGGTTCGAAGCCCCTTATGGCGGCGACCCGAACTGTGTCACACCGGTGATTAAAGTGCGGGGGCGCTACCGGGACTTTGCGATGCTGGAAACGCCGACGCTTGGGGCGCTGACACGCGGGACACGGGTTGCGACGAATGTTTATGCTGTTTTGTCTGCCGCGCGGGGCAAGGAAGTGCTGTTCTTTCCCGCCCGTTTTGATGCTCACGAAGTCCAGGCAAGCGACGGCTATTCGTACCATATTGCTGTGAAGCTCTTTAACCAGCGGTTCGGCCATGCTGTCCAGAGTTCTGTCTCGACCGATGAACAGGGCGACTGGTGGGGTGGGGCAGGGGGCGGGACCGTTGCCCATGCCGCGATTGCCTGCTTTCTCGGTGACACGGCGGAAACAGTGCTGCAATTTGCCCGTGTCCTGCCGTCGTCTATTCAAAGAATTGCACTCGTAGATTTCAACAATGACTGCGTCGGTGATAGCCTGGCATCCATGCAGGTCTTGTTTCAGAGGTATCGGGAGCTTGTCGATGCAGGCCGGCCCGAGGAAGCCCAAAAGTATGTGCTGTCCGGGGTGCGCCCGGACACGAGCAGCAACCTGATGGACAAGTCGCTTGAGCCGCTTGGCGACAAACGCTTGGACCGGGGCGTCAATGCGCGTCTGGTGTATACGCTGCGCCGGGAGATTGATCGAGCTTACGAGAACTGGACCGTGCCGTTTGCTTGGCTGGAACGGGCGAAAGCGTATTGCAAAAATGTCAAGATTACGGTGACAGGCGGCTTTACACCGTCCAAGATCCGTGACTTTGAGGAGAACGGTGTCCCCGCCGATGTCTACGGGGTCGGCTCCTACTTATTTTCTAATTCGGTCGAGGACGGCACGAATAACGACTTTACAGCGGACATTGTGCGCGTCAAAGTCGCCGGCGTCTGGCGCGACATGGCAAAAGTAGGCCGACATGCCACTGACAACTCGGCCCTTTTGCCGGTGGACTGGGACGAACTCTGATGAGCCATATCCCACTTGGTGCAAAGCCTGACCACCTATCGGAAAATCGTGGTAAATTGCCCGGAAGAGCATCCCGATTTGAACCATCTCCTGCGTGCCCGGAACCTGTACCGCCGGTCTCAGACCGACGTGTTCATTACAGCGCTTCTCAGTACGACTGCCGGGAAAGATTTGTCAGGGTTTGTGCCGCGCGACGTGCCGGGCCAGAGCCTGGGCGAAATCGCAAAGCTGTCGGAAACGGCGCTCGGCCTGCCACGGCGTGGGGAAGATTTGGAAGCGCGGCGGATCAACGAGATCACCGCCAAAATGCTGGACACGCTGAACGTCTCGCTCCGAAAGATCGGCATCCCCGACGATCGCTTCGGCTCGGTGATAACCAGCAACTTCGGCGTACTTGGGATTGACAATGCGCTGGTGCCGCTCTCGCCGTACTGCCGCTGCCCGCTGATTTTCGGGGTCGGACGCACCCGGCGTATGCCGGTCGTGCAGGGCAGCGCGGTTGTTGTCGCCGACTGCGTCACGGCTTGACTTTGCTGTCGGCTTGACTTCTTTTCACCCCTTCGGCTACAATACCCGCAAGGCCGATTGGCGGTCTAACGCTCTTTTAAGAATGTGTTATCTACTCATGTCCACCCCGCCCCAGCAAAGTATGCTGTCCTTACGTGCCCTAAACGCCGCCCCGTCGCCGACCCTTGCGATTACTGCAAAAGCCAACGCCCTGAAAGCTCAGGGCAAAGATGTGGTCTCGTTCGGGGCCGGTGAGCCGGACTTCGACACGCCCCAAAATGTCAAAGATGCCGCCGTCGCCGCACTCGCCAGAGGCGATACGAAATACACGCCGTCCAGCGGGACGGTGGCACTCAAAGATGCGATTATCGGCAAGCTAAAGCGCGACAACAATTTGACCTATTCGCGCAACGAGATTATTGCTTCGTGCGGCGCAAAGCACTCAATTTACAATCTGATGCAGGCGCTGATTGGTCCCGGTGATGAAGTAGTCATCTCCGCGCCCTATTGGGTCTCTTATCCTGAACAAGTGAAGCTTGCCGACGGTACTCCCGTAATTATCAGTGCTGATGAAAGCACCGGATTTTTGACAACGGCGGCACAGATTGAATCTGCCTTTATGCCGCGCACGAAGATGGTTGTGGTCAACTCGCCATCGAACCCAACTGGTGCAGTTATACGCCGGGCGCACTGCGGGACATCGCCGAGCTGTGCGCAGGACGCGGCATCTATTTGATGTCCGACGAGATTTATGAAAAGATTTTGTACGCGGGCAATGAGTTTGTGTCCCCGGCGTCGTTCAGTGATGAGATTAAAAAGCTGACGATTACGATTAACGGCTTCTCGAAAGCCCACTCGATGACCGGCTGGCGGCTCGGCTACGCGGCCGCAGACATGGACATTGTCGCGGCGATGTCGAAGATTCAGGACCAAAGCACGTCGAACCCAGCTTCGATCACGCAGGCTGCCGGGGTCGAAGCCTTGAACGGCCCGCAGGAATCGGTCGAAATGATGCGTCAGGCATTCCAGGAGCGGCGCGACTTTGTCGTACCGGCCCTGAATGCCATTCCCGGTATTAGCTGCACAACCCCCGGCGGTGCGTTCTATGTCTTTCCCAACGTCTCGGCGCTTTACGGCAAGAACTGGATACCCAGCGGCGATGCGCCCCGGACCATCGGCGGCTCGGATGACTTTGCCGCGTACCTTTTAGAAAAATACGATGTCGCGGTCATTCCTGGCTCCGGCTTCGGGGCTGATGCGAATATTCGCCTGTCGTATGCGACTTCGATGGCGAACCTCCAGAAGGGTCTCGCCCGGATTGCCGACGCAGTGGCGGCGCTAGACTCATAAATGCCTGACGCCCTGCCAATTAAAGACCCCGCCGCGCTGAAGCAGGCGCTGACCCACAAATCGCTGGTGCCGGACCATTCGCTGGACTCGAACGAACGCTTAGAGTTTTTGGGCGACTCGGTGCTGGGATTGGTCGTCGTCGAGTATTTGTACAGTCAGTTCCCAACACGCGGGGAAGGGGAGCTGGCAAAAGCGAAAGCCTTGATCGTCTGCAAAGATGCGCTGGCCGCCGCCGCCCGGCGCCTGGATTTGACCTCGCAGATCCGCCTAGGCCGCACCGAGGAGCAGATGGGCGGGCGCAACCGGGCGAGCATCATTGCCGATGCGTTTGAAGCGCTGATAGCTGTCATTTACCGCGAAAGCGGCTATCCTGCCGCCCGGGACTTTATCCTCACTGCACTGGCCCCGGAGATCGCCGTCGTCAACGCCGAACGCGACTGGCGCGACCCGAAAACCGTCTTACAAGAGCTGCGGCAGGCCGCACATTTGTCGTCGCCGATCTATGTCGTGACCGGGGAGCGAGGCAGGCCGCACGATAAGACGTTTATGCTTGACGTGCTTTTGGATGGCACGGTCGCAGGCTCGGGAGTCGGTAAGACAAAAAAAGAGGCGCAGCAGGTTGCCGCGGAAGCG
>JAYVVR010000329.1:0-3640 GCA_043786835.1 Armatimonadota bacterium
GCTGGGCTTTCAAAAGCGGCTGAAGCGCTTCCAGCCAGTTCGCGACGCCTAACACGTTCACTTCAAGCAGTGTTTGCAGCGTTTCCGCCCGGAACTCGCCCGCGTCGGTGCCAAGCCCGACCCCCGACGACAGCACGGCCATCTCGATTCGCAGGTTCCGCAGCACAACCTGCGCCAGGGCCGTTTGAATGGACAGTGGTTCCCGCACGTCCGAGATCGCGACCAATGGCTCTCCGCCGAACATGACGACTTCGTCCGCGACCCGCTTGAGGCGCTCTTCATGCCGTCCAATCAGTGTGACGTGCCGCCGCTCCCGCGCCAGCGCCAGCGCCACCGACCGCCCAATCCCGCTGGACGCGCCGACGACAATGTGTGTAGAAATAGGGTTTGCAGAATGGGTCATTTCAGGCTTTGGATTTCTTTATCGTCCGGGAATGCTTCGCGGGCCAGCGCCAATCACTACCGCAAAATGCCCGCAACTGGCAAAAAGCAGAACAGAAGCAGCTTGCGCTTGCGTGTCATTGGAGGCTTTCAGATAAAGAACCATGTGCTGAAGCACACGGCTACACAGCGAGGACGCTAGGAAGTACCGCTTCGCGGCACTGGGAAATAATCATAAGTCTGAACCCCGCGCCCTCCGAGTCTGCCCTCCGGGTAGCCAGTGCTACCAGTGCAGAAGCGGGTGTTTTGTGGCGTCCGCGCCGGGTAGCCGTGTCATTTATGATATGGTTCTTCTCTGTTCATTGTACCCCTACGGCAGCGAGGAACCGTCCCAACGATGCTCCGGGTCCGGGTAGAAGAACGCGGCGTCCGCTTCCGTCACACCGAGAATTCGGATGAACCACCCGCCGGGGACTTTCGTTCGCCACAGGGGACTCACGCCGCTGCTGAAAAAGTTCTTGTCTTGCTTTTCGCACTTTATCTCTTCCCATATTAGCATCGCTTACCCCTTATTTGCAAACGCTTCGTAAATCGCGCGAAGGGCCTTTTCATACTGCTCAGTGGGGACACCGACAATGATGTTCAGCTCGCTTGAACCCTGGTTAATCATGCGGATGTTGACGTCGGCATCTGCCAGAGCGCCGAAAACCGTGGCGGCGCTGCCGACACGGTGGACCATGCCCTGGCCGACAACCGCCAGCATCGCCATGTCGCGCTGGACCTCTATCCGATCAGGCTGGACAATGCGCCGGATGTCGGCAACGACTTCGGCTTCCTTGCCGTCCAGCTCTTCGTCAGTCAAAATTACCGAAAGCGTGTCAATACTGGTCGGCGAATGCTCATACGAAATGCCGTGCAGTTCGAGTATTTCCAGGACTTTGCGCCCGTAGCCGCGCTCCTGGTTCATCATCGCTTTTTCGGTGAACAGTGTCGCGAAGCCCTTGCGTCCGGCAATCCCAACCACACTGGTGTTGCGCGAGTCTCGCTCGGTGACAATCCGTGTGCCGGGGTCCTCAGGCGCATTCGTGTTTTTGATATGGATGGGAATGCCGGCTTCTCTGACCGGAAACACCGCTTCGTCGTGCAGCACCGTCGCCCCCATGTACGACAGCTCGCGCTGCTCCCGGTAGGTAATCTCTTCAATCGGGCAGGGATTGTCAACCAGGCGCGGATCGGCCATCAAAAGACCTGAAACGTCGGTCCAGTTCTCGTACACCGCCGCATGAACCGCGCGGGCGACAATTGCACCGGTCACATCCGAGCCGCCCCGCGAAAAGCATTTGATCTTGCCGGACGGGTCCTGCCCGTAAAAGCCGGGAATGACCGCGATTGTGTTCTCGGGGACGGCCCCTAAACACGCCCCAAGCCGCCCGTAAGTCTCGCCCGGATGAAAGCGCCCATCGCTGCCGAACCGAATGCCGCACTCGGCGGCGTCAATAAAATTCGCCCCAAGAAACCCCGCGACAATCCGGGCGCTGAGATATTCGCCGCGTGATGCCACCCAGTCTTTGGCCGCCCCCGCGGCGATCTGCTGCCCGATGTCCCGCAGCCATTCCCACGCGCCCGGCACTCCAAGCTCTGAGGCAATGCCTAAATAGCGTTCTTTGATAATCGCAAACGGGGCCGAAACGTCAAGGCCCTGCTCGCCGAGCGAGTGGCACAGGTAGAGTAAATCGGTAATTTTTTTGTCTTTATCGGTGCGCTTTCCCGGCGCGGACACGACAACAAACCGACGGCGTTTATCTGATGCCACAATCGCCGCGATTTTGCGGATTTGATTGGCGTCTGCAACCGACGACCCGCCGAACTTCGCCACAATCGGGCGTAGTTGGGATAAGTTTTGCTGTGATTGTTGAGGTGCTGAGTCTGTCATAAAAGTAGAAATGTCTCACAGGTAATCTGAAAGCAGAGAAATTGCCGAACCGAGCAAGTATGGGAATAAATCCCCAAACTCTCCATTGCCGCATCTCACTGATTGTTCGTGTCCCACCCTGCCAGTATCGGCAAAAGTGAATACGAGGTCAAATCCAAATGGAGCGGTGTCAGGGAGATTTTGCCGTCGGCGACCGCGCGGACATCCGAGCCGGCCTCGGCCCCCCGTGCTTCTTCGGCCAGCGATCCGCCGAGCCAGTAATACGGGCGTCCAATGGGGTCGAGACGCTTCTCCAAACGGTCCACATACTGCCGCCGGCCCTGTGTCGTGACGGCGACACCTAAAATCTGTGACTGGGGTAGATTAGGGGCGTTGATGTTCAAAACTATATGCGGCGGCAGTGGCTGCGTCAGTAATCGCCTCGCGATTTGGACCGCAAAACTCGCGGCAGGCTCCCAGAAAACGTCTTTTTCCCAGGTCGCCACCGACACCGCAACCGACGACTTGCCGATCATTGCCGCTTCAATCGCTGCCGAGACTGTCCCCGAATAATGCACGTCCCAGCCTAAGTTCGGGCCATGATTGATCCCTGAAACCACTAAATCCACATCCCCGCCCATGACTTCCAGTATGCCTAAAGCCGCGCAGTCCGACGGGGTGCCATTGGTCGCGAACGCGGTCGAGCCGTCACGCAGGGTCGTTTCCTGGACACGCAGCGGCTTGTGCAGGGTGATCGCGTGTCCGGTCGCGCTTTGCTGCCGCTCCGGGGCAACTACCGTCACATCGCCGACTTCGCGCAGGGCTTTCACCAGCGCAAACAAGCCGTCGGCCTGGAAGCCGTCGTCGTTGGTCACAAGAATACGCATGGATTAAATCATAGCCGGAAACGGGGCGTGAAGTCAAGGTAAACGCGCCGGCGCTTCCGGGTATACTACGCCTATTCCAATGTCCACGGAGGCTTCCATGCCCGAGACCTACACCCTTGCCGAAGTTGCCGCAAAACTCGGTGTTCGTGAGGATACATTGACTGCGACATTGCCGGAGATTGGAGTTGATCTGTCGGCTCGGTCGCCGCAGACACTCACCGAGGAAGACGTCGAAAAGCTCGCCGCCGAATTCCAGTATCTGAACACGCTGCGCGG
The DNA here is from genome assembly GCA_043786835.1 of Armatimonadota bacterium. Taxonomy (GTDB): domain Bacteria; phylum Armatimonadota; class Armatimonadia; order Armatimonadales; family Capsulimonadaceae; genus JANXMY01. The sequence continues at coordinate 3,457 of JAYVVR010000329.1, forward strand.
CGAAGCGGGTGGGCTGAATACTATGGAATGGAACGCCACGAAATGAATTCCGTGGCATTTTTGCCACATCACTTAGAAAGAAAACTCTTTTATGCGCTCCTCCCTGTGCGCTCTGCTGGTCGTACTGACACTCGGCAGTCTGACTTTCCTCTCGCTCGGCAGTCAGGCTTTCGCCGCGCCGCTT
>JAYVVR010000330.1:0-3634 GCA_043786835.1 Armatimonadota bacterium
ATTCCCCGAGATAGGCTTCGCGTAAACGGCAAAGCCTTTTGAGACGCCGGTAATCAGGCTGCTGATGCTAATCAGCGGGCCTATGACCGCACTCTTCACGACGCCTGCCGTCTGCTCGACCCGTCCCGAAACATCATCTGTCAGCGCCTCGCCTTTGATCAGCACGGCATCAGCCTTCGCTCCGACATTTGTGGTCACCCGCTGCACTGTTTCAACAGCGTCGGTAGCTTTTCCAATCAATGGGTCCAGCTTATCCGTCATCGTCCCAAGCAGCGTGACCAGTTTATTCAATGCAAACGCAATCGCGCCGAAGAGGGCGACAGTGATCAGTGAAAACAGACCGCCGAAAATCAGCAGCGAGATTTCCGCCCAAGTTTCTAAATGCATATCTCTTATTCCCCGAACCGTCTAGCTTGCTAGCATATACCCTGAGTTTGGGCACGTCAAACGGCAGTCTCGAAACTTAGCCCAGCCAGCCTTGTTTCCAAAGCTGCCAGGGCCGCCGCCCGGTGACTAATTTTGCTTTTCTCGCCGGCTGTCAGCTCTGCCACGGTTCGCTCGTATTCCGGAACCCAGAATACAGGATCGTAGCCAAAGCCGTTCATCCCGCGCGGCGTGTCCCAAACCCGCCCGGAACACGTTCCCTCCGCTTCGATACTCTGTCCATCCGGCCACGCCAGTGAGACAACGCAGATATAATGCGCCGTTCGCCTGTCCGCACTCACTCCTGTCAGCCGCGCCAGCAGCAAAGCGTTCCGCTCAGCATCGGTCGCGTTGTCGCCTGCCCACCGGGCCGAATGCAGGCCCGGCTCACCGCCGAGGGCGTCAACGCACAGCCCCGAGTCGTCCGCCAGCGCCAGCATTCCTGTCGCCGACGCCAGTGCGACTGCTTTTAGCCGTGCGTTCTCCGCAAACGTCGTTCCCGTTTCGTCCACGCTTGGCAGCGGTTCCGGCCAGTCGCCCGGTGTCAGCAGCTCAACTCCCCGCCAGCGCTCCCATTGCCCAAGCAGCCGCTTGAATTCCGCGATCTTGCCTGCATTGGTTGTCGCAAGCATGAGTTTTTGCATGGATTTGTTTTGTTCCGCCGTGAGGACCCCGCCGTAAACGGCAGGTCTAGAGGCGCAGACGCCAGTCGCACGGTGTGCGGAAATGCCATTGGCAGATGCCTACCCTGTTCTTACGCCCGCAGGGCGTTTGGCGTCTGCGCCCACAGACCTGCCCTTCAGGGCGGGGTATTCGTACCAATGAGGCCATCAAAATCCCTGACAATTTCACCGATCTTTCCCGAATCCAGATCGAAGCCGCCTGAGACGGATTTGTCGAGCAGGCCGCTACGAGAATAGAGAGAACAGAAAGGTTTGCTGAGAGTATACCGCAGCAAAAAATGACCCCATCCATCAGATTGCTCAATCGTTAATTCCAACTCACCGGGGCTAATGCTGGAGAGACTCGCCTTCCCCTTCCGTGTTTGCTCGCAAAGATTGAGATCGGCAGCAAACTTTGCTAAATCTTCTGCCAAAACGCAAACTCCGTCACGCGCCCCTGTAAACCCTTCGTCTGTGACACTTACCCATAGCATCATGCTTGAGTACATTTGCTCCGGCACTTCGTCCGTTGCGGTGATTACAATAGCGAGCGACGAAGTTTGATTTTCGGCGACAATTTTCATCTTTGTAAAGTCTTTAAAGCGTCCCGTCCAGGGCTTCGCGCTGTTTAGAAAGCATTTGACGAACGCCGCCGTGAGCGAGATCGAGCAGGCGGTTCAAGCGGTCGCGGTCGAACGGCGCTCCTTCGGCTGTTCCCTGCACTTCGATGAAGCGGCCTGTATCGGTCATGACGATGTTCATGTCTACCGAGGCTTGCGAGTCTTCTTCATAGGCCAAATCGAGGCGCTCTTCGCCTTTGACAACGCCCACGGAGACGGCGGCGACCCATTCTGTGATTGGGATGGTCTTTAAGTGGCCTTTTGATTTCATCCACGACAAGGCTTCGACAAGGGCCACAAACGCGCCGGAAATGGCGGCGGTGCGAGTCCCGCCGTCGGCCTGCAATACGTCGCAGTCGAGAGTAATCGTCCGCTCGCCCAGTGCGTCCATCTCAATGACGGAGCGCAGGGAGCGTCCGACTAAACGCTGAATTTCGACGGTGCGCCCGCTCGGTTTTTGAGTGTCGCGCGACGACCGGGTGTGGGTGGCGCGGGGCAGCATGGAGTATTCGGCAGTGACCCAGCCGGTCCCTTTGCCCTTGAGGAACGGCGGGACTTTGTCTTCGACACTGGCAGTGCATAGCACTTTCGTCTGCCCGACTTCGACAAGGCAGGAGCCTTCGGCGTAGCGGGCATAGCTGCGGGTCAGTGTAATCGGGCGGTATTCGCCGAGGGCACGGCCATCGTCTCGGGGCATAAAAGAACCTCTTTGGAAGTGATGTGGGAGGAGTATACCCGACCTGCCGCACTGCTTCGTTCATTCTTCACTACGCGTGGCCCATCCTAACGGAAAGGACAAGAGAGCCAGCCCGACGAAGCAAGGTGGGAGATCTCACAGCGCAAGCGGCGCGACAGCGTCAATCGGCGTTCCCAGCAGCAGTGAGGCGTACCGACGGAAGTCTTCGGGGTCACCGGACGCGGCGAAGGAAATGTTTCCAAGAGGGCCGTCGGGAAACGCGGACGGCGAGAGGGCCAGCGCGGCGCGAACGGCGGCTTCCGAGGGGTCTACAAACGTCGGATGGAAGTCCGGGTCGTCACTGGAAGAAACTGCTAGGCGCAGAGCAGAAATCAAAAACGGAAAGTGGGTGCAGCCGAGAATAATTGTCTGTGCCCCTGCGTTGTGCAGCGGATGCAAGTACTCTAAAGCTGCGCCGTAGGCTTTGGCCGTCCCGGCGCGGCCTGTTTCGACCAGCGGGACAAACTCCGGGCAGCCGATCTCGACAACCTGCCGCGCCGGGTCAAGCGCCTGTATTGCATGAGTAAATGCGAGGCTTTTTGCCGTCGCATTGGTAGAGAGAACGCCGATGGGGCCGGTCGTGCCGAGAACGGCAGCCTCGGCACCGGGCGTGATCGTGCCGACTATTGGAAAATTTGGGTAGCGGCTTTGGGCGGCATGAAGGCCCGCGACAGTAGACGTGCCGCTCGCCATGACGATGATTTGCACCCCGGCGTCTACCAAACGGTCCGTCAGCTTCAGCGCGAGATCACGCACGACGGCAATGGACTTATCGCCGTAGGGAACGTTGAGGGTGTCGGCCAAATAAAGAACCGACGCGCTTGGGGCCTGACGCTGAATCTCGCGCAGGACCGACAGGCCGCCCAGTCCCGAATCGAAAACGCCGATGTCTGCTCTTGGGAGTTTCACTGCGTTTTCTCTGCCGTCGGCTTCGTGCCGGGCCGGATCACATCCATTGGGCCGTCATTCGAAAACTCGCCGAACGATTTCATGTCTGTGCCTTGAACTTTGATCTGGTACTGATTGATCGTAGGAAACTGGCCGAGCGTCATCGCCAGCGCGTTCAGTCCGGCGCTTTGCGCCCCTTCGCCGCCAGTCTTGATCGGACTCTCCGAAAAGTCCAGCGTGGCAATACCGCCATCTACCGACAGGCCGCGCAGGGAAACGGCAGGCGCAAGCGGGGAATGCTTCGC
>JAYVVR010000331.1:0-3621 GCA_043786835.1 Armatimonadota bacterium
TAGAGCGGATTTAGGGTATCCTATCAGATAACTTAACTAACTATTACCACCGCCGCCCGGTCGCAGACCGCCGCCCGTATCGCAAGGACATCCTTCCGCATGCAAATTCGCACGATCCAGCACGCCGTTCCCACCAAAAAAGTCACTAACGACGATATTTTACAAACATTCCGCCACGAAAGCGAAGGCCGCCTCCCAAAAGCCGAAATTGACAAGCTGGAAAAGCAGGTGCGCGAAACACTCGCCACGGCCGGAACGGAAGTGCGCTACAAGCTAAACACCGGCGAAAAAGCCATTGATTTCGTGCTGGCCGCCGGACGTCAAGCGCTTGCCGATGCCAAGATCGCGCCGGGCGACGTTGACTTTCTCATCTACACCGGCGTCGGACGCGGCTGGCTGGAACCCGCCATGGCGAATGTCATCCAAAGTGAGCTTGGTATGCCGAACGCGACCTGTTTTGACATGCTGGACGCCTGTGCGAGCTGGCTGCGCGGGATGCAGATTGCGCACAGCCTCATTCAGAACAAGACCTATAAATGCGGCATGATTGTCAACTGCGAAAGCAGCCTAGTCCGAAGTTTCTGGTCGTCGGAAATCAAAGACTCAAACGATCTGAAACACAGAGTCGCCCAGTTTACCATCGGCGAAGCGTCCACTGCAACCATCGTCACCGACGAGAACCCGAACGATGACTTCCGGTTCCTGTTCAAGAACTTCGGCGAGCATTATAAATTGTGCATGATCCCGCTGTCCAACATGGCCGACTTTATGCCGTCGGACCCCGATAGCCGCTACGCGTCGTTTCAGTTCTTTTCCCTGTCTCGCGATTTGGTCGTCACGACGGTCAAGAAGATCGCCGAAACGTATTCCAACGATCCCCATTTCCGAAGCGGCTGTTATGATATTGCATTCGGCCATGAAGCCAGCCAGAAGGCCAGCGAGGTTTTGGTGAAACATATCGGCCTCCCGCCGGGCGTCTATTACTCCGTTCACCCTCGGTACGGCAACTGCGTTTCGGCGTCGGTCCCGCTCGGTATGAGTCTCGCTCAAAAAGAAGGCCGTTTGCGCCGGGGCGACAAAACGCTGATTGTCATCGGCAGCGCCGGCGTCTCGGTTGGCTTAGCGTCGTTTACCTACTGACCTATGCTTTTTACTCTTGCATCGCCTCGACGCTGTTTTTCTCGGAGCCTCGGAATTCATTCCGTGGCTTCTTTGTTGATTGGCGGCACTCATGCGGCAACGAACGGAAGAGCAACAGAAAAAGCAGCAGTGGTACTTACAGAATCAAGTGAGAAATCGCTGGGCCTGGACTGGGCTGTGTCTGCTCTTTATAGGAACATCTCTTGACTCGATCTTGAAAAAGCGTTCGCAATGGCCGCACTTGCTTCAAACTCCGCTTTCGCTAGGTCCACTGTGGCATTCGGTTTGGGAAAATATCCTTGTCCTGGTGTGTATGTCTTTCTTCCTTATGCTGTTCTGGGTGCGCGTCTACATCTACCGGCGCGAACAGCTTGCAGCGGAGCAGGAGGCTTTGCGGAAGGCGGCGACCCAAGCGAACGGGGTTTGGCCGCCGCCGCCGGTTTCGTAAAGGCGAGGAGGCGTGGGGTTTAGGGGCGTGGGAGTAAACTCCTGCGCTGTGGGGCGAAGCGCCAAGTGACCGCCTTCGCGGAGCAACTGCACCCGGCGGACACGGATATTCTTGTCCTATTCTTTCTCCACGCAGGTGGAGAGTAGGCGCTTCGCCCCACAGCGTAGGACTTTAGTCCCACGCCCTCGCCCTGCCGTATTCGCCGCCTCACCTTGACAATCCCCCCACCCGTGCCTTATACTATTCTTAGCACTCACACGTAACCCTCTTAATAATGCAAAGGATACTCCCCGATGAAAGAAGTCATTTTGATCGCCAGCGGCGACCTGCGGCTCGCCGCGAACCAAACCTGCGAGGCCGCGCAGGCGGCCATGGAAGCCCAGCTGACTGCGGCGATTACCAAGGAGGGCTGGACCGTCAAACGCGGCCATCCTTACGACCCCGTTAAGCAGCATGGCTTTATTGACGGGCAGAAGTACGGCATGGAAGTCTTTCTCGGGATTGACCCCAATGCGCCATTGATTGTCGCCGAAGCCGTCTGGCAGTATTCCCATCATATTCTCGCCGGACTGATCACGCACCAGGGACCGATACTCACAGTCGCGAACTGGAGCGGGACCTGGCCGGGGCTTGTCGGAATGCTGAACTTGAACGGGTCGCTCACGAAAGCCGGAGTCAAATACAGCACACTTTGGAGCGAGGAGTTTACCGATTCGTTCTTTACCAATGGCCTGCGGGCGTGGCTGCGCGACGGCACGGTCCGGCACAACAAAAGCCATGTCTGCGCCTACGACGAGGCCGAAGCCCCCGAAGCGAGTGTCGCAATCGGCCAGGAGTTTGCGGCGGCCCTGCTGCACCGGAAAGCCATTCTCGGCATCTTCGACGAAGGCTGCATGGGCATGTATAACGCGATCATCCCCGATGAGCTGCTTCATAAAACCGGCGTCTACAAAGAGCGCCTGAGCCAGTCTACGCTCTACGCCAAGATGCTAACCGTCACCGACGCCGAGGCGGAGAGCGCGTACGAGTGGCTGGTGAGCGCCGGCATGACATTCCACTTCGGCCCGGACGAGGCGACTGATCTAACCAAAGCGCAGGTGCTGGGCCAATGCAAAATGTATATCGCAGCAGTGCGCCTGGCTGATGAATTCGGCTGTGCGGCCATTGGCATTCAGTACCAGCAGGGGTTGAAAGATTTGGCCCCGGCGTCGGATTTGGTCGAGGGCCTGCTGAACAATGTCGAGCGTCCTCCGGTCACGCGCGAAGGGGACGGCGTAACGCTGTACGCGGGCCGGGCGCTGCCGTGCTTCAATGAGGTGGACGAATGCGCGGGCCTGGATGCTCTGGTCACGAATCGGCTCTGGCGCAAGCTCGGCTGGCCGCCGGAGACAACCCTGCACGATTTGCGCTGGGGCCGGCAGTACACCGGCGGGGGCCTTGACGAGTATGTGTGGGTCTTTGAGATCTCCGGCGCGGTCCCACCCGCCCACTTCACAGGCGGCTTTTTGGGGGCAGAGAGCGAGCGCCAGCCGCCCATGTACTTTCAATTAGGCGGTGGCACCATTAAGGGGATTTCCAAGCCGGGCTGGATTGTCTGGAGCCGCGTCTTTATCGCTGACGGCGGCTTGAAAGTCGATATTGGCCTGGCTGAGTCTGTGGCATTACCCCTGGCTGAAACCGAGGACCGGTGGGCGTTGACCACTCCGCAGTGGCCGATCATGCACGCGGTTTTAAAGGGCATCTCGCGCGACCAGATGATGGCCCGCCATAAAGCAAACCACATTCAAGTCGTCTACGCCCCCAGCGAAAACGACGCCCGCACCGGCCTCTACGCCAAAGCCGCCGCCTTTCAAGCATTAGGGCTGGAAGTGTCGCTTTGCGGGGACATTTAACGGTTCCGGCGCGGCGCGACAATGCAGAACGGTTAAGGGGCTAGAACTGGCTGGATTCGGCGTCCGCGCCGGAGCCGGCGGACGCGGTCTGGGAGACTTGGCCGGGGGCGGGCATGTCGCCGAGCAGCTCACGGGAGCGGC
>JAYVVR010000332.1:0-3620 GCA_043786835.1 Armatimonadota bacterium
GCTTCACGGAGATTTGCGTCGGGAAGCTCTTGCCGAAGTTCAGACAGAGCGGCAAGAAACAGCCGCCGCACGCAAAGGGTGGGTGAAGCGGTTTGAGCAGTGGGCAAAAGCAAATAAGCATAATGTTCCACTGCTTTCGGGCGAAGCCATCAGTCGAAGTGCGCACTCTGGAGAGTGACAATTCTCGAGAATGACGACACTTACCTCGTGCCGCAGACAATGAACAAGTTTTGGCGCGTTGCTACGGCCCCATTAGATAAACAGCGCGGGGGCTTCGGATGGAAAGTGTGATCATGAAGTATGATACTACTAAGAGACTGTGTAGAAACGATTTCACCGTCCCCCCAGCCCCCAGTAATGGGGGAGCAAGATAGGAATAGAAAAGCCTCGCGTCCGTGGTCAAAAGGCCTCGCGTCCGTAGTCCGGTTCCCCCATTATCGGGGGCTAGGGGGACTGCTCGGCTTTCTATACAGTTTCTGAGGTCCGCCGGGATCGGGCGGACAGCCGGTTCATGCTGACGAAGGCCAGCTCTGGCCCAATTTCCCGGTGGCATACCCGTCAGTACGATTAGTCGCCAATGTTCCGGTCGTAAACATGGACGAATCAAACGGCAGCACGAAACGGCAGCACGAAACGGCAGCACGAAGCTGTGGCCCGGTACGCACCTCGATACGACCCTGTACACCCAGATGGACACGATCCAGGTTCCGCTGGATGTTCTGGAAGCCCGCCGGTCGCCCCCCCCCCACCCTTTCAGCCTTCTGTGAAAGCCGGAAGCGTACTAATCCGTGATATTCGGGCCTGGCATCGCGGGACGCCGAACCATGCCGACCGCCCCCGCCTAATAGTTGCAATGATCTATAATATCGCGTGGTGGTCTGCGGCGACAATGGTCTTCCCGAAAGGGACGGAAAAGTTTTTGTCTCATCCCAACCTGCACTCGGCCACTAAATTTGTAGACCCATCGGTTGATTATCTTCATCGCCACGAGGCATACGACGTCCAAAAATAATTCTTTAGAGAAGAGCGCACACTAATGGTTCGACGGTTACGATTTCTTCAAGCCATTCTTTGTCTGGGCCTCGCCAGTACCCTCCACGCCCAGGCAGAAGTACTTGCCGTGCTGACACAGCACAACAACGCGGCCCGGACCGGCGCGAATTTGTCGGAGACGCTGCTGAGTACGAAAAGTGTTACTCCCAAGACGTTCGGTAAGCTGGGAACGCTGGTTGTGGACGGCTACTTGTACGCCCAGCCACTGTATGTCCAGAACGTCCGGGTTCCAGGCAAAGGGCTGCACAATGTCATTTATCTCGCGACCGCCCACAACAGCGTGTATGCGTTTGACGCTGATGACTTGACCGCAAAAAAGCCGCTTTGGAAAGTCAATCTGGGGCCGTCAGTTCCGGCCACCGAAGTCTACACGACCAAATGGACGGACATGCGGATCGAGATCGGCGTTACCAGCACACCGGTGATTGACCCGTCTGCGAACACGATTTTCGTAGAAGCCAAAACCAAAGAGAACGGAACTTACGTCCAGCGTCTCCATGCGTTAGACATTACGACCGGAGCAGAGAAAGCCGGCGGCCCCGTTGAAATCAAAGCGTCGGTCCCAGGCACCGGTATGGCGAGCGCGAAGGGGCAGGTGGCATTTGATTCCGTCAAACAGCTTCAGCGGCCCGCGCTGCTGCTTACGAATGGGACTGTCTATCTCGCGTTCGGCTCCCATGCCGACAGCCCGCCGTTTCATGGGTGGATTCTCGGCTACAATGCCAGAACACTAATCCAAACCTGTACCTTTAACCTGACGCCGAACGGAGAAGAAGGCGCGATCTGGCAGGCTGGCATGGGCATGGCTGCCGACCCTGCCGGGAATGTCTACGCGATGGTCGGCAATGGCACCTTCGATGCCGACAGCGGCGGTCTGGACTACGGCAACAGCATTTTGAAGCTTGCTCCCAAACCTGGCACACTTTCAGTCTCCGACTATTTTACGCCGTACAACCAGGCGTCTTTGAGCGAGAATGACCAGGACACAGGCGCGTCCGGGCCGCTGCTTATCCCCAACACGAATTTGCTGCTCGGCGGCGGCAAGAACGGCTGGCTGTACCTGACCCAAACGGGCAAGATGGGCCACTATCAGCGCAGCGATGACAGCCAGATTGTCCAGTCGTTCCAAATCACGCATGGCAACTGCCACGGGTCCGCCGTCTACTGGAACGGCCCAGTTGGCCCCCAGGTCTATATCTGGCCCGAGTTCGCGCACCTGACGGCGTTCAAGCTGAACGCCGGGAAGCTCAACCCAACTCCGGCGTCGTCAAGCGCCGTCGCCGTGCCGGATGGGATGCCGGGCGCATTTTTGTCGGTCTCCGCCGACGGCAGCAAAGCAGGAACAGGAATAGTCTGGTCATCCGCCCCGTATGACGCCAATGCAAACTGGGACACGGTGCCGGGGATTTTGCGGGCGTACGATGCATCGGATTTAAATCACGAGATTTGGAATTCGAAGATGGTGCCGGCCCGCGACGACGCCGGGATGTTCGCCAAGTTTTGTGCGCCCACCGTCGTCAACGGCCGGGTCTATCTGTCCACGTTCTCGAACCAGCTTCAAGTCTACGGCCTACTCGGCGGCACCGTCCCGGCGATCCACCAGGTCGCGGCGTCTCATAAATCCGTCACAGTGACATTCAATCAGCCGATGGATGCTCGAAGCGCGGCACAGATACAGAATTACGCGCTGGACAACGGCGGGCGGGTTTTACGAGCGAAGCTGAAGGCAGATCACAAAACCGTCCTGCTGACGACGACCGCGCTATCGGCAGGGCGAGTGTATACAGTAACGGCAAGCGGCATCAACAGTATGAGCGCTCTGTCACTGCCGACCGCCTCGCATGGCTGGTTTCGGCCCTAGCGCTGTTAAATTGCCTAACCTCACCCGGTTCGCTAAGGCTCTCCACCCTCTCCTTTCTCAAGGAGAGGGTCGGCGAGGGACGAGCCGGGGTGAGGTTCTTCGTCCGAGGATTTTGTTGGGACCTCTTACCGCATCGCGAGCAGCCGGGGTTAATGCCGGGCAAAAATAGTTCGAGGGATGTGTTGACAAAGTTGGTATTATGTGTTACGATTGCTCCACAGCCGAATAATGCACCGCGACAGAAGGGAAAGTACGTCCATGTTACACTTCCGACTTCGTCCGCCTCCCGCGCTTCCTGGCCTCCCGCGCTTCCTGGCCTCCCGCGCTTAGTCTCGCCTGCCTCGCGATGACCCTGCTTCTAACACTTCTTCCCGCACCTGCCTTTGCCGGTCACTGGGTCTTGAAACTCGACGGCTCCTCCGGCAGCGCCAGCGTCAATGGAGGCACCCCGGTCTCCTACACGCCACCCACAGGCACCGTGAGCCTCAACCCTATCACAGTCATTGGACCCTCCGCAAGCTCTTGGTTTAGTGGCCCCTACTCTTTTGGAACTCCCCTGACCTACTCTGCGACGGCAACCTTAACCATCGTCTTGACAGGAACCTGGACCGCCGATACCAACTCCGACAACACGCCGCCGCCACCCCTGATGTTCGGCGTGTCGTCCTCCGCCGATGGCTACTCCGCTACCAACAGCGGCCCGCTC
>JAYVVR010000333.1:0-3613 GCA_043786835.1 Armatimonadota bacterium
GCGACCCTGTATGTCCCGCCAACCCAAAACCCACCGAATACTGGGCAAGCCGGCAACGCGCTCAGCGAGTTCTATGTCAATCCCGGCAACTCTTTGGACGTCTACGCGACGAAGCCGGCCTTTGATGATAACTCCATCGGCAAGATCTTCCGGTCTACCGACGGCGGCCTAAACTGGAGGGACATCAGCGGCAATCTGCCGGACATCCCGTTTAATTCGGTCCGGCTCGACCGGAAATCCGGCACCCTGTATGTGGCCGGCGATGACGGCGTCTACTTCTCGACGAACTACGGCGGGTCGTGGGGACGCATCGGCGGCAGCCTGCCGACCGTGCAGGTCGTAGACCTCGACGTCAGCAACCCGACCGGCCTGCTCGGAGCCGGCACGCACGGACGCGGCCTGTGGACGACGCCGCTGTCTCCGGTCATCGCTCGGCCCAACCTCAAGCTGGTTCCGACGGTCACGCGCCTCTCGGCAAGCGTTGTCCAGGTGAAGTTTGCGCTGTCGAACTTCGGCAGCCCGTACCTCCCGGCGGGGATCGGCAATGGCGATGCCCTGAACACGGCGCTGAACGTTACGCTGAACGGCAAGGGAACCTCGCCGGTTACTCTTGGCCCGGTCCCGGCTTATGGCAGCTCGCAAAGCGCGACTGCGACATTCACGAATGTCCCGGCAGGATACGCCTCGCTGCATTACTCCGGCACCTATACCGGCAGCAGCTTTATCGGAACCCTGCGCGTGCGTGTTCCCTGATGGGCTTGCTTGCACAGACCGAACGGCGGGGAAGATCGCTTCCCCGCCGCCTTTCTCAGAAGTACCTACCTATCCAGGAGATAAAACTTTGCTCTTTAAAATTACACTTCCCAAAATCGCCGTCGGTTTCTGCGCCGCCACGTGTGTCCTTGCCCCGGCGATGGCCCATGCACAGGCATTCGACATCACCTTCGTGCCGGCGGTCCAGTCCGTCCTGCCCGGCATGACCGCCACATTCAGCGGAACAATCAAAAACACCACGGCGACCGATTTGTATATCAATTCCGACACGATTGATCCGCTGGCTTTTGGACTTCCGACAAGCGACACGCCGTTCCAGAACACGTTCAGCGGGGCACCTGTTCTGCTGGGCGCGGGCCAGACCTACGCGCTCACAGATTTCTTTACCGTCACCGACACGGCTGCACCTATCGGCTCCTATCAAGGTCAGTTTAATGTCTATGGCGGAACCGACCCTGCCGCCACCGATATGACCGGCTTCAAGGGCTTTACGGTGCTGGTGCCGAACGCTCCTGTCCCCGAATCCTCGACCTCCGTCTCCCTCGCTGCGCTGCTCGCCTCCGGGGCTGCTGTTTGGGCAGTCAAACGGCGCAGGACTGCTGCCCTGTAACACGTTTGCTGCCCTGTAACACACACCTGCTGCCCTGCAAGCAGCTCAGCTTTGAAATCCATTTCTCGCTGGCCGCCGTGCAGCCCCGCCGGATGAGTAAATCTCATCCGGCTTCTGCTTTTTATGCCTCTACGCAATTTTAGTAAGCAGGCCGACACCTCCAAAAATACTTGGCACGAACACTTCAAAATTGTGCCAAAAGGTGCTATGATAATTTCACTCGCAACGACGCGAACTTTTCCTCTCTCCGACAACTTGATGGCAGCGATGCCGCAGGCACATTTTTGGAGCATCGTGTTCCACCGCTTTGTTTGAAAGGCTGATCTATGTCCATTCTCTTTCGCGCCGCTCTGCCGGTTGCTCTTCTTACCCTCGTCGGCCTCGCGACTTCCGCCTCGGCCCAAATTGTCAAGGACGGCGACTTCGAGTCCGCCGCGTCCGGAGCCGTGAACTCGACGAACTTCTACACTAACGCAAGCCCGTTCGACACAAACTGGGTCGTCACAGGCGAAGTCGGAATTGACACGCAAAACATCTATGTCTTCGGCGGTAATCAGAGCCTGTTCTTGAATTCTGGGATCGGCACCGACAGTATCACGCAGAACGTCGCGACTGACCCGACGCAGTTCTACACGCTCACGTTCTTCGCGAATGACGACACTGCCGGCGACCTGCTCAATGTCTCGTTCGGCGGCACGACTTTGGACCCAATCTCCGTTCCCGCTAACGGATACAATGGCCCTGCACCGGGGAATGACGGTTTGTTCACGGAGTATATGTTCTCGGGCCTCACGACAGCCGGACCGTTCAGCAGCTTATCGTTCAGCTCGGTCGGCACCCTGAATGCCAGTCAGCTTGAAATTGACAACATTTCACTCTCTTCCAGCCCCGTGCCGGAGGCTTCTACTTCAGTCTCGCTCGGCCTGCTATTCATGCTGGGCCTCGGCGCGGTTTTTGCCGCCAAAAAGAAGTCCCCTTCCGCAGCCGTTTAACTGTCTCGTCGAACACTAGAAAGAATAGATATGCAGAAATTTTGGATGGCATTAGGTGCAGCCGCCGCGCTGGCGTCTCCCCTGATCTCAGTTCATGCCGCAAGCCAGAAGGGTTTTGTCTCGGCGGCAAAGGTCGCTCCGCGCGGCACATCGAACCTCGGCTACTCCGTGGTCAGCACTGCCCCCAAGCCACTCGTGCCGTTTGCAAAAACCATTGTTCCGCCCGTGGACGACCTCCGGTACACGTTTGGACCGGCGGGAATGGACCTTAGCCCTGACCCCACAGCCGCAGAGCTTGCCGGAGCGCCGGAAGCCCGCAGCGCGGCGCTGGTGTCTGCGTCTGACAGCATTTTCGGGTTTGACGGCATGAGCCACTACGATCAGCGCTTTGCCGGCACTGGCGTCTACTACAATACCCAGTTCAGCGAAGAGCCGCCGGACATGGCGCTTGCGGTCGGCAACGGATATGCTGTCCAGGCGATCAACAATGCCATCGCTGTTTACAACACCGATGGCACTCTGGCGGCTGCGCCGACTCCGATGTACCAGTTCCTGGGTCTGGCACCGCAGTATGTCCGCGGCACAAGAACTTACGGCAACGTCTCCCTGAGCGACACGCGTGCCTACTTCGATCCGACATCCAAGCGCTTCTTCATTGAAGAGTGGGGGACTGGCCAGAACCCAGACGGCAGCGCGACAGGCACTTCGGCGATCTACGTTGCCGTCAGCGTATCATCCGACCCGACCGGCGGCTACACGCTGTACACGTTCGATACGACCTTTGATCCGACTCTGCCGGGCGTGCCTGATCCGACGACCGGCGTTGTGGCTCCGATCCACATTCTGCCGGACTACGTTCAAATCGGCGCAGATGCCAACGGCTTTTACATGAGCATTAACCAGTTTGACCTGCTGGGAAGCCAAGGCTATGTCGGGCCGCGCATTTTGGCCGTTTCCAAAGCTGCTCTTATCGCCGGGACCACCACTCCGGTTGTCTCGTTTAGCGGTGGCGACCTGTACAACAGCAATGCCGGCTTTACAGTTCAGCCTGCGAAGACCCCAGCTGGCGGCAGCTACGCAGCAGGTTCCGGCGGCACCGAATACTTCCTGTCGTCCATCTACGGCGGCGATAAGCAGCTCGGCATTTGGGCGATTACGAACACGGCTTCGCTCGGCGTGAAGGCACCCAATCTTCCGAGCCTCACACTGTCGGATACACTGATTACCAGCCTGCCGT
>JAYVVR010000334.1:0-3613 GCA_043786835.1 Armatimonadota bacterium
CCGGCACATCGTCCGCCGGGCCGTATGCATGGGTCAAACTTCGCCAGTCAACAGCGCCTAATTCCAGCATTCGCTAGTCCTCTGTCTCCGCTCTTATAAGCACCTCTTTAAGGGTGCGGCGGGCGCGTCCGTGCAGGGATTTTGCGGCGGCGGCGGTGCGGCCTAAAATCGTTCCGGCTTCAGCAGACGACAGGCCCTGCAAATCGCAAAGCGTGAGTATCAGCTTATGGTCTTCACTTAACGTTGCCAGGGCGGCTTCAAGCTCCGAGACCGGGTCCGGGTCCGGCGAAAACAAAACCCAGTCGCCCCTGTCTGTCTCGGCTAACCCGGACAGCGAAAGTGTCGGCAGGCGCGGCTGACGCAGTCTTTCTAAACACACCAGCCGGGCAATCCCGAGCAGCCAGGTCTTGAACCGGCTTTCGCCCCGAAATCGTCCCGCCCGGAGTGCCCGTCCCGCCCGCAGCCATGTTTCCGAGGCCGCTTCTTCGGCATCCTCCCGGCTCGTTAAGAACCGCCGGGCGAACGCATAGGTCGCGCCCAAATGCCGCCGGAACAGCGTTTCCAATGCCCGCGTGTCCCCGCCACTCGTATACGCTGCCGCCAGCGCTTCGTCATCATCCCACTCGCTCATAAATCCCGCTCGTTCATAAACTGTGTGTCGTTTCTGCGCTGAAACGCGCCGCGCCATCAATAATTATTTTCACAAAATTTCTTCGGGAACTCTTTTGCGTGCGTGAACGCTTGCTTGTCTTATCACTTACGCGCGTCTTTAGGAGAATTCTATGAAACTGTTCACTCGTTTGTCGGCTGTTCTCAGCCTCACCGCCCTCGTCGCCGTGTCCGCCTTCGCCCAGGCTCCCAGCACCATGAAGCCCGGCACACACGTCAAAGGCTACACAAAAACGCTGAAAAGCGGCAAGACCGTCGCTGTCAAGGGCTACACCCGCAAAGCCATGCCGATGCCGAAAACCGCTGTCAAGAGCTACACCCGTACCCTGAAGAGCGGCAAAACCGTCAGCGTCAAAGGCTATACCCGCAAAGCGCCGATGAAAAGCACCATGAAGGGCATGAAGCCCGGCGCAAAGCCGACGATGTAATAACGAAAAACCTCACCCCGCCCTGCCCCTCGGCGACCCTCTCCTTCCGAAAGGAGAGGGTAAAGAGGAGAGAAAAACAGCCTCGTGTCGCAGACTTTTTCCGGCTCCCTTCTCCTTTCCGAAAGACTGATCTGAAGGAGCAGGGTCGGGGATGAGGTATTTCTTTTCGGCTTTGCGTAACATCAGTAAGCGAGCGTTCCAGTAATAGTGTGACACAAAAACAGCCCGGTGAGATTTCACCGGGCTGTTTTTATTACGAAGCTGTTTTTATTACGGCTGTGCGCTCTTCGCAAGTATCTCGTGTATCAGTATCTCGCGTACCTCGCTGCGGCACTGTTCCAATGCGGCATGAATGCTGCGGGCCGCCGCTTTGCCCTCGGTATTCGGAAGGCCGCGCATCCCTTCCCAAACAGTGCGGGCCAGACTTTCCAGGTCATCGCGCAGAAACCCAATCTCCGGCTGCTCTGTGATAGGAACTGCCGCAAAGCGCTCCCAAAAATCGGCGATCTCCTGCGTGTGCGTGTTTAGGTCGGTGACGCCGGCCTCCGTCAAGGAGAAAACGCGCCGCTCGGCATCTTTATCGGCGCGAACCAGTCCCAAGTCTTCAAGAAGCTGCATTGTCGGATAGACCGTGCCGGGACTGGGGGAATAACGGCCCCCAGACTTCTCTTCCAGAGATTTAATGATCTCATAGCCGTGCTTCGGACCGTCGCGCAGTGCATCGAGGAGAATATACCGGGCCTCGCCGCGCCGAGCGCGTCCTCCTCTGCCTTCGCCTCGGTGGCCTCCATGCCCGCCACGTCCGTGATGGCGCTCACTTTCTTCCCGTCCAGGGGCCTCGCCCTCGTGCCGGTGATGACCGCCGTGTGCCGTATCGTGGTGCTGCTGACCGTTGTGTCGTCGTGTGTCGTTCTTCAAACTCAATTCTCTTTTCTTTATAGACATATCACGATATATCGTGATATGTCTATTATAGACCATGAGTTTCGGATTGTCAAGTGTTTCCAAAAAATAAATGTGGTATAACTGAAACGGAAAAAGAGGGAGAGCAAGACAAGCATGGCGGATATTGCGCGGCGATTTGAGACGAACCCAATTTTGCGACCTACCGACGTCAAGCCGAGCCGGGACGGGCTAACCATCGAATGCCTGCTGAACCCCGGCGCGTTTCGGTATGGGGGGCGGACGGGGCTGCTGCTGCGGACCGCCGAGCGGCCCGAGCAGCCCGACGGTATGGTCTCGACCCCGGTGCTGGACCCGCTGGCGCCCGGCGGGATTGCGATTGTGACTTACGCAAAAGATGACCCCGATCTCGTCTACCAGGATCCGCGTGTCTTTCAATATAAAGGCCATGCGTATCTCACGACACTCTCGCACTTGCGGCTGGCCTGGAGCGACGACGGGGTTCACTTTACGCCGGAAGAGAGGCCGACTTTGATTGGACGCGGGGAATTAGAGTCGTTTGGCATTGAAGATTGCCGGGTTTCGGAGATGGACGGGTGCTTCTATCTCACCTACACGGCAGTCTCGCCGAACGGGGTAGGGGTGGGCCTGAGCAGCACGACTGACTGGGTGGCGTTCACGCCCCACGGCATGATTATCCCGCCATCGAACAAAGACTGTGCCTTGTTTCCAAAGAAAGTCGGCGGGGAGTACCTGTGCCTGCACCGGCCCTCGAACATCTACATCGGTGGCAACTACATCTGGCTTGCGAAATCCCCCGACCTCGTCCACTGGGGCCGGAACCAGTGCTTGGCTTGGTCCCGGCCCGGAATGTGGGATTCGGCGCGGATCGGGGCCGGCGCGGAGCCGATTGAAACGGAGCGCGGCTGGCTGGTCATTTATCATGGCGCAAATGAGCAGGCTCGCTACTGCCTCGGGGCGCTTCTGTTGGACAAAGACGACCCGAGCAAAGTGCTGGCGCGCTCTGCCGAGCCGATCATGGAGCCGACGGCCCCGTATGAGCTGACCGGGTTCTTCGGCAACGTCGTTTTCACCAACGGCCATGTGCTGGACGGCGATAAGATTACGCTCTACTACGGTGCATCTGACGAAGTCATCTGCGGCGCGTACTTGTCAGTGTCGGAGATTTTGGACACGCTATGAGAACCCCTCCCGAATAGGAACCCCTCCCGCTCGTCCCTCGCTCCCTCCCCTGTTAGGGAAGGGCAATTCAGAGCAAGACCAGCAACCAGGGGCGCAATCGCTCTTTCCTGATTGTTTTCTGGCCCTTCCCTAACAGGGGAGGGAGCGAGGGACGAGCGGGAGGGGTTCCTATTCGGGAGGGGTTCTTCACGCCGCCCGCCGCCGCCGCATCCAAACACTGCCTGCGCCCAGCGCCAGCAGTACGCTCAGGCTGATGACCGATGACGCCTCCGGCACGGGAGCGCCTGCGTAAATCGGGTCGTTGAAAGGGTCTACGCCGTTGACTTCATGGTAAAGCGTGAACGGGGCATTGGCAATGTCCGGGGCCGGAGTGCCAGCTTTCTGAACAACAGTCAGCCCGAACGTTGGGT
>JAYVVR010000335.1:0-3613 GCA_043786835.1 Armatimonadota bacterium
ATCAGTGTCGGGGTTCTGTATATGCTGGCCTGGTCGTCGCTCGGCGTTTACGGCGTCGTACTGGCGGGCTGGTCATCGAATAACAAGTATTCGCTGCTCGGCGGCCTGCGGTCGTCGGCGCAGATGATTTCCTATGAGCTTGGCATGGGCCTTGCGATTGTCTCGGTTGTTTTGCTGACCGGCAGCCTGACCATGCACGACATTGTCGAGCATCAGGGCTACCATCAGATTTCGCCGCTGTTGACGCACTACGGGATCGCGCTGCCTGAGTGGAATGCGCTAAAGTTCTTCCCGCTCGGCTTTGTCGCGTTTTTGATTTACATTGTCGCGATGCTGGCTGAAACAAACCGTGCGCCGTTTGATCTGCCGGAAGCGGAAACTGAGCTGGTTGCCGGGTATCATACAGAATACACGTCCATGAAGTTCGCAACATTCTTCCTGGGCGAGTATGCCAACATGATTGTCGTCAGTGCGATTGCCACAACTCTGTTTCTCGGCGGCTATAAAGCGCCAATTCCATATTTGAACCAGTTGCCGTCGTTTATGGTCAGTTTGTACGACTTTAACGCGCAGCATGGACGAGATCTGGCCCATTGGGGCGTTCCGGTGCTGACCGATATCGTCAACTCCGTGCTGCCCTTCGTTTGGTATGCGCTGAAAGTTCTCGCGGGCTTGTACTTCTTCATCTGGATTCGGGCTACGATGCCGCGCTTGCGCTACGATATGCTGATGAAGTTCGGCTGGCAGGGAGTCCTGCCGATTGCGCTGGTCAATATCGTGCTGCTCGCGATTGCGCTGGCGGTCAGCTACTGGGTTGCACTCCTTGCCTGGGTTGTCGTCAGCGGGATTACCCTGCTGCTGTTCGCCGGCTCAAAGCCGTCGAAGCTGTTTACCGCAAACTCGCGGCGCAGCGCGACAATCCAATTAACGTCCGGGGCCGAGCCGTACCGAACTGTCGCCGGAGACCCTGGTTACAGCTCGCAGACAATCGCGCCCGGGGCGAGATTAGAACCCGAGCCGGAGCAAGAAACGGCTGGGATACGATAAGAAACATAGCGTGGAACTGAAGTTCTCCGCGGTAGGGCGCAGACGCACACGGTCCGCCTTTTACTCCGCCGCCGAATACTCCGCTGCCGAACGAAATGAGTAGGAGTCGCGGACAAAGAACAGACGACAAACATCATCTTTTCCTGTACCTGCTCAGGCGGCTAGTAGGTACTTCGCACCGCAGCGTAGAACTTCGGTTCCACGCGCTTTGGAAAGACAAAACAATGAGCCTTTGGGATGATATAAAATCGCTGGCGGGGGAAGTTCAAGCCCCGCTGACCGGATTGGGAATTACGTTTGGGTACTCCAACGAAAAGCGGGTCACCATCCAGTACCCGGAAGTGCGGCGTCCGATGCCGCGCCGGTCGCGCTGGCGGCATGTGCTGAACCGCTACGAGAACGGCATGGAGAAGTGCATCGGCTGTTCGCTGTGTGCCGGTGCCTGTCCTGCGAATGCGATTCTTGTGGTTGCCGCCGAGAACACCGAGGAAAACCGCGTTTCGCCGGGTGAGCGGTTTGCCGCCCAGTACGAGATCAACATGATGCGGTGCATTTTCTGCGGCTACTGCGAAGAAGCCTGTCCGACGCAGGCGATTCAGCTTAAAGACATCTGCGAGCTGGCGGAAGACAACCGCAAGGATACGATCTACACCAAGCAGATGATGCTGATGCCTGACCCAACTGCGTAATTGATAGCAAGGAGGGCGAACGCAAGGTTCGCGCCCTACATTCCGTGTAATTCGTTCCGAACTCCGTAGGGGCGAACCTTGTGTTCGCCCTCCGGACTTGTGTTCGCCTTCTGGACTTGTGTTCGCCCTCTGGGTGCTCTCATTCCAACGACGTTCGCAGCATCTGAGACTTCTAATTTATGACAGCACAACTTGTTCTCTTCGGAATTCTCGCCGCCATCGCCCTCGTCTGCGGCGTTTCCATGATCCTCGCTGATAACCCCGTCCGCAGCGCCCTTTTTCTGGTTCTCGTGTTGTTCTCGGTTGCCCTGCTGTTTCTCTCACTCCATGCAGTCTTTATTGCCGCTGTGCAGATCATCGTCTATGCCGGGGCTATTATGGTCTTGTTCATATTCGTTATTATGCTCCTAAACCTCGGCACGCCAGAGCGTGTGGTGGACCGTCTGCGCCCGCAGCAGCCGCTTTCGGTGTTGGCGGCAGTCGGCGTGATTGCAGTCCTGGCAACAATTATTGCGTCGGTTCCTGTCAAGTCGCAAATGCTGCCGGAAACAATTGTCGGACCGAGCGAGATTGGCTTGAAGCTATTTACCGCCGAGTGGCTGTTCCCCTTTGAGATTGTTTCGATCCTGCTGCTGGTCGCCGCTGTCGGCGCTGTCATGCTGGCGAAGAAGAGGATTTAGAAAGCGTTATGATTGAGTCGATTCCCCTCAACTACTATCTGATTTTGAGTGCTTTGCTGTTCACCATCGGCGTGGTCGGCGTTCTGATTAAGCGTAACCCAATTGTGATATTTATGTGCGTCGAGCTGATGCTGAACGCCGTCAATCTTACGTTTGTGGCGTTTTCACGTTACAAGACCGATCTTGGCGGACAGATGATGGTCATCTTTGTGATGGCGGTCGCGGCGGCGGAGGTTGCAGTCGGTCTCGGCATTCTGGTCTCAATTTTCCGTAACCGCGCGTCCATCAGCGTAGACGAAATAGATTTGATGAAGGGTTAGGCGCTTACGGTTATGTTTTTTGAAAATCCACTTTGGTATGCCTGGCTCATCCCGCTCTTTCCACTTGTCGGCTTTATGATTAACGGCGTTTTGGGGCCACTTACCGGCAAGCCGCTCCCCAAAATTGTCGCTGGCACAATCGGCACGATCACCGTGTTCGCATCGTTCGCGGTGGCTGTCCTATTGTTTCTGCATGTCACATCTGCGCCAGAAGGACACAAGCTGGCGACGGTGTACCTCGCCCCCTGGCTGAATATTCCAAATGTCGTGCAGGGAGAAGGCATTCACAGCTTCAACGTCAATTATGAGCTGCTGATTGACCCGCTCTCGGTTCTGATGATGCTAATTATCACCGGCGTCGGTGGCCTCATTCACCTCTATTCGACTTCCTATATGGCGGCAGACAAAGGGTATCAGCGGTTCTTTACCTACCTGAACCTGTTTGTGTTCTTCATGCTGATGCTGGTGATGAGCAACAACATTCTCGGCCTGTTTATCGGCTGGGAAGGGGTCGGCCTCTGCTCGTATCTTTTGATTGGCTTCTTCTACGAAAAGAAGTCGGCGGGAGACGCGGCGAAAAAAGCGTTTATCGTCAACCGCATCGGTGATGTCGGCGTCTTGATTGGCATGTTCTTTGTGTTCCATTACTTCGGGACACTGGATCTTGTCACCGGCCATAGCGCCATGACGGGCATTACGCAGGCCGCGCCGATGCTGGCACAGGCTGCGTCCGGCACGGTAATCGCAACACTGCTATTGATGTTCTTTTTGGGCTGTACCGGCAAGTCTGCCCAGATACCGCTGTATACGTGGCTCCCGGACGCGATGGAAGGGCCAACCCCGGTCTCTGCGCTCATCCATGCGGCAACGATGGTCA
>JAYVVR010000336.1:0-10041 GCA_043786835.1 Armatimonadota bacterium
GTTTGAATATGGCCATAACCTTCCATATGCCTACGAGGGTCACATAAATCGTAAGCTCAAAGCAATGCAGGCTGCCACGGTTGCCTGCGCGTACAATAACACAAGACGACTGCCACCGATGCAGAGTGTGGCGGCGGCACTGACCGCGCTTCACCCTATTCTCGGCCATACAGTATTCTCGGCCACACAGTAGAATACCGCTTATGCAACCCCGCCACCGAAATGCCGTTCACGCCGAATGCGGCTCTGCCGGGCCGAAAAATGGGGAGCGTATCAAACGGAGGCCGGGCGATTTTGTTTTATGATTCTGACCCACCCGCAGACTACCGCAGGAGCTGTTATGTCGCCATCAAAGGAGTAGCTGGCCATGTGACGGCGAGCGACTTACCGAAGCTGCTGATAGCATCACGGCAGGAATAGCAGTACGCTTTGCCGAATGGTCACAAAATCAATGTCAGGAGCTTTGCCCATGCCCGTATCTATTGAGAACATCCCTATCCGAGAAGGCCGGGTGCCGTTTCGGGGGTTTACAGATTGGTACAAAATCGTTGGCGGTGAGACTGCGCCGGGAAAGTTTCCGGTGCTGGTGCTGCATGGCGGGCCGGGCGCGGCGCATGACTACTTGGAGCCGATTGGGGCTTTGGCGGCGACGGGGCGGCAAGTCATCTTTTATGACCAGCTTGGGTGCGGGCTGTCGGACCATCCGCATGATCCAGCGCTTTGGGAAGTCGGGCTGTTTATCGAAGAAGTCAGCGCGGTTCGGGCAGCTCTGGGCTTAGAAAATGTGCATATTCTGGGGCAGTCGTGGGGCGGGATGCTTGGCATGGAGTATGCACTGACCCAGCCGACGGGTCTCAAAAGTTTGATTGTCGCGAACTCGCCGGCGTCCATGACCCAGTGGGTCTCGGAGGCGAACCGACTGCGAGCGGAGCTGCCGGCAGAGGTGCAGGCAGCATTGACGAAGCATGAAGCGGCGGGGACAACAGACTCGGCGGAGTATGTGGACGCGGTCAATGTGTTTTACGGCCGCCATGTCTGCCGGATTGACCCACTCCCGGACTATGTGAAGCGGTCGTTTGACCAGATAGACGCCGACCCGGAAGTCTACCATACGATGAACGGGCCGAGCGAGTTTTATGTCGTCGGCAAACTGAAAGGCTGGGATATTACGCCACGTCTCCCGGACATTACGGTTCCGACCCTGGTGCTGTCGGGGCGCTATGATGAAGCGACCCCGCTAATTGCCGGAACGGTGCAGCGCGGCATTCCGGGTTCCGAATGGGTGCTGTTCGAGAACAGCTCGCATATGCCTCACGCCGAAGAAACGGCCCGCTATTTAGAAGTGGTGGATGAGTTTTTGACACGGGTTGAGGCGGCAGGTTAGGGCGAAGGGTACTCCGTCCGAATCCGGGCAAAAAATGGCTGGGCCGGCGGTGATGCTAACACTTGGCGAATTGCGCTGGTAGCTTCTTCCGTGGTCTGGGCCGCTGTGTCAACTTCGCCGTCATACGGGGTATGGGTGTGGACCAGCAGGTACTGGGAGCGGGCGTAGCCGGAAGGGCGGTCGCCACGGGCGCTTTCGCGCTGTTCCAGCTCCTGAAGCGGGCAGTAAACACCAATACAAAATGCGTCCAAGCCGACAAACGTGTGTGCGAGTTGCACGAGCTGAGAGGTTTCAAGCCAGCCGCCGACGGCCATCACATTGGTGTCGGTTCCCGCAATCGTCGCAAGGCAGCCGAAGTAGCCCGCAAACCAGCGCGAAAGGCGCAGGTCGGCGTTCCACGACGGATGCGGCCTTTCTTCCGGGGCGGCTTCCCACTGCCCGGTCCGTGCAGACGTCGGCGTCATTCGCGTGATGTCGTCGGCTTCCAGTATCCACCAGCACTCGTCGAGGCTGATTTGCAGCGCATGAGCCAGCGTGCTTTTCCCGGCGCTGGACGCTCCCTGCAAAAATAAAATCCTGCCGTCACTTGCCATGTGCCCTCTCAGCAAAAGCCGTTTTCGCCTGTTTTTGTGTCTCAGCTTTGACAGCTACCAGCCCATCGTGCCGGGGTCGCCTTTGAAGGGGCCGACGATGTTTGACGTAATCCAGCCGCCGTAGAAGTCGCCGGGCTGGGCGGTGACGATCTCGCCGTCTACGGTGCAGGAGTCCATGCGGCTCGGGTAAACCGCAACATAATTTCGGATGGCCTCGAATGCAGGCGTTGGATCTGGGTAATACCAAGCAGACTGCTCGGCCGCTGTGTCACCGACCGCAAGTGTGTAGTAGCTGGCAATGCCTTTCCACTCGCAGTGCGATTGGCCGGCAGCCGGGGTAAAATACTTGAACTGGATATCTTCGAGCGGCAGGTAATAGACGGGCGGATGGCTGGTTTCGAGGACGCGCTTGGCCCGGCGGCTGTCGGCAACAACGACGCCGCCGAAGATGATTTGAATGTGCTTATCAGTGTCTTCAAGGCGCGGAGGGCGGGGGTAATCCCAGACTGACTCCTGACCGGGACCGGGTTCAATGCGTTGAGTATTCATAAAGCGGCAACAGACAGTACGCGGGCCGGGTTCCGCAGGAGAGAAAGTTTATGGCGGCAAAACCGGTGATTCTAGCGGTAGACGACGATGTGGATGTCCTGCGGCTAATCAAAAGCGACTTGCGGAAGCAGTATGGGCACGACTACCGTGTGCTCAGCGCGGACGGCGGGCAGGCGGCGCTCGACGCCCTCTTGGAGCTGCAAAAGCGCGGCGAGCCGGTCGCGCTACTCGTCGTGGATCAGCGCATGCCCGGCATGAGCGGGGTTGATTTTTTAGAGTCAGCCATTAAACTGTTCCCGACCTGCAAGCGGATACTACTGACCGCGTATGCCGATACTGAGGCGGCGATCAAGGCGATCAATAAAGTCAAAACCGATTACTACCTGTTAAAGCCCTGGGACCCGCCGGAGGAGCAGCTTTATCCGGTGCTGACCGATCTTCTGGACGACTGGAAAGCTGGGTACCGACCGCCGTTTGGAGGCATTCAAGTCATCGGCAACCGATGGTCGTCGGCCTCGCACCGGGTCAAAGACTTTCTGGCCCGCAATCAAGTTCCCTACGAATGGCAGGACATCGAGGACAACTCGGAAGCCTGCGGGATTTATGAAAACGCCGAAGCGCCGAAGCTGCCACTGGTCGTCTTCCCGGACGGCACACGGCTGGAAGACCCGGAAACTGGGGCATTGGCCGAGAAAGTCGGTCTCAAAACGTCTGCCGAGCAGCTGTTTTACGATCTTGTGATTGTCGGCGGCGGGCCTGCCGGGCTGGCGGCGGCAGTTTACGGGGCGTCGGAAGGTCTGAAGACACTGCTTATCGAGCGGGAAGCGCCCGGCGGGCAGGCCGGGACATCATCGCGGATTGAGAACTATCTCGGCTTCCCAAGCGGCCTCAGCGGCGCGGACCTTGCCCGGCGGGCGGTTACGCAAGCCCAGCGGTTTGGGGTCGAGATCTTGTCGCAGGAAGTGACAAAATTACGGGTCCAGGACCAGTACCGAATCCTCACGCTTGGCGATGGCTCGGAAGTCTCCTGCCATGCGCTGTTGATTGCGACCGGCGTTTCCTGGCGCAAAATGGGTATTCCCGGCGAGGAGGCGTTGTCCGGCGCAGGAGTGTATTACGGCGCGGCGATGACCGAGGCGCTGGCCTGCAAAGACGACGACGTCTACCTCATCGGCGGCGCGAACTCGGCGGGGCAGGCGGCGCTGCACTTCGCGAAATATGCCCACCGTGTCACGCTTTTAGTGCGCGGCGACTCGCTTGAAAAAGGAATGTCCCAATATTTAGTAGACGAGCTGAAAGAGCAGCCGACAGTACGCGTCTGGCTGAACTCGTCGGTGACGGCGGTCGAGGGCGAAACCCAGCTTGAGCGGATGACGATTGTTCACTCGGATACCGGCGAGACGGAAATCGTGCCAGCGAAATCGCTGTTTATTTTTATTGGTGCGTCGCCACGGACGGACTGGCTGGACGGCGTCGTCAAGCGCGACAAGAACGGCTTTATTCTCGCGGGATCAGCACTGATGGACAGCGGCAAGCGGCCCGACGGCTGGCCTTTGGACCGGGACCCGTTTCTTCTCGAGACCAGCGTGCCTGGCATCTTTGTCGCCGGCGACGTTGTCCATGATAGCGTCAAGCGCGTGGCGTCAGCAGTCGGCGGCGGAGCGACTGCCGTGATGTTCATTCACCAGTATCTAGCGAACGTGAGATGAGAGTGAGGAATTTCTTCTCTCGCTCTTATTGAGAGGATCAACCCATGTCTGCCGAAATCTCGCCTAACCCACTGTTTCCGACACTTTCCGATGACAAAATTGCGTGCCTCGCTCCCTACGGCACCCGGGTCAGCTTGGGATCCGGTGCGGTCCTGTTTGCTGAAGGGGATACTGAAAAAGAGTTCTTTGTCATCTTGGACGGCGAGCTGAAAATCACGCGCCGGGCAGGCGGCGGGGAAATTGTCCTCACGCAGCACAGTCCGGGGCAGTATACCGGGGCGCTTTCGCTGTTCAGCGGCGAACACTCGATCGCAACTGGGCATGCTGTCGGAAGCTTAACGGCGCTGCGGATTACTTTAAATGGCTTTCAGCAGATCATGGCAGCTTATCCGGCCATTGCCTCGGAGATTATTGCGACAATGGCCCACCGGCGTCCCGAGGCCGATGCATTGGTGCAGCAGCGCGAGAAAATGGCGGCTTTAGGAAAACTGTCGGCGGGGCTGGCGCATGAGCTAAACAATCCGGCGTCGGCAGTTCGGCGGGCGGCGGCGCGGCTTCGGGGCACACTGGAAACCATTCAGCGGTCGTCGTTTCTCTTAGGCGGCAAGCAGTTGTCGGAGGCCGACCAAGACCTGCTGCTTGGTTTGCAGCGGAATGCCGCCCCGCCGGGGCTGACTGCGCTGGCGCTCAGCGAGCGGGAAGACGAAATTGCAGACTGGACGAACGCACAGGGGATGCTGGAAGACTGCGATCTGTCGGCTTCGCTGGCCGAGGCCGGGTTTACGGAAAAGTCACTTGTCAGTTTGGCCGCGCAGATTCCTGACCCAGAAACGCTTATCGAGAGTTTGGCCTGGCTCGGGTCGAGCCTCGAAGCTATCGAGCTGCTGCGAACAATCGAGCAGAGCGCGGACCGGATTTCAGATTTGGTGACGGCGATCAAATCTTACACCTATATGGACCAGGCCCCGCAGCAGGAAGTCTGCGTCGAGGATAGCTTGGAAACAACGCTGACCATTCTCCAATTCAAGTGGAAGCAGGGCGTCACGATTGTCCGGGATTATGTGCCTCATTTGCCTTTTATCACGGCTTACGGCAGTGAACTTAACCAGGTCTGGACAAATCTGATAGACAATGCTTTGGACGCGCTCAATGGCAAAGGGCATTTATTTGTCCGCACGGCGATCGAGGACGACTGCATTTTAGTAGAAATCGGCGATGACGGCCCCGGTATTCCCGAAGACGTGCAGACGCGCATTTTCGAGCCATTTTTCACCACTAAAGAAGTCGGCAAAGGCACCGGCCTGGGCCTTGATACGGCTTACCGCATTGTAGTCACCCGTCACGGCGGCGACTTGAGCGTTGAGTCGAAGCCGGGCGACACCCGCTTCCAAGTCCGCCTACCGATTGAAGCCCCCACCCCATGAGCAATGCGATTGACGACTTCTTAATCAGCTTTGTCGGCGCAAAAGACTGGAACCGGCAGCTTGCCCAAATTAAGATTTGGGCTGAAGGCGGCAGGACAGACGACCTTCTGGCCGTCACCGCGGCGCTCACGGACGACGCCCAAACCCCAAGCTTTGAGCCATCGGCACGGCGCGGTGTCCTTGACTCGCTGGAGCGGACACTTGCGTTGACGCCCGGTTTCGCTCAGGCCGTAGCGGCGGTCTCCGTCCTGCAACTGCGCGAGACTTACAAGACCCGCGAGGCCATGCGCGGCCCAGCGCCCCGGCAGCCGTCACGCCGCCAGCATGAGTCCGAGTTCTGGACCCGAATTGCAGGTACGCATCCGCTGGGCGGTCTGCCGCTGACACTGCTGCCATCCGAAAGTCAATTTCCAAAATTTCTGCCGAATTACGGGCCGCAAACGAAGACCTACGGCTCTCCGGGGCAGCGCGGCGAAGTTGTCAAACCACTTCCATCCCGAATTGAGATGAGCATTACCTGGACAGAGCTTGAAGTCTCAGCGCAGAAAAAGCCGCGATAGAAGCCGCGACGGCGAACTGGGAGTTGGAGTCGAACGGCAAGGGTGAAGTTCGCGTATTTCGGTCGGATAGGGTCGTGCCGCCGCCTGCGCTGACAGATAAGCAAGTGCTTTCGCTGCCGCTGGAAAGTCTGGCCGGAGCGTCCGCGCAGGATTTGTGGCTGATTCACTACTCGGCTGCCGACGCGGTCGCCGTGCTGTTCTGTGCCGCCTGCGCCGGCGGCGCGTACAGCTCGGGGCTCAGAGGGGCTTACGGGCGGTGGGCGGCCTGGGAGGCGGCATGGGCGCTTGCCGGCGTAGGCCGCAATGCAAGCGGAGGCCACGATGCGAGCTTCGAGGACACGGCGGCAATGGTCGGTGAATGCGCCTGGTGGTTTTGGACGGCGAAATCCGCGTGGTTTACGATGTCGCCTGGGACATCGGCCTGCCGGCACTCCGTCCTGACGGGCGAACACTTGCGGTTCTCGCGGCGACGGACACGGATTAGGCCCCCCTGCCCCAATAATGGAGAGCCATACAGACCTGGATAAGAGGACGCGGCAAGACACAGAGGACGCGGCGAGCAGCGCCCCTACGGGGCATTCTTCTCCATATTGCTCCCCAGTATTGGGGCGAGAGGCAACCTACGCAGACACATACGGCAGCACATAGGGGCCTTTGGGGATGACGGCGATTTTGGCGTCCTGCCCGTGGACGGCAAGCGCGGACGCGACGGCGGCTTCGACAGTTGCGGCAGGTGTTACGAACAGCCTTTCTAGTGCCTCATCGGGAATGCCGCCCGTCACGCAGACAACCGTGTTGGAGCGCACGGCTTTTGCCAGCTCTTCAATCTGCCACTGGTCGGGGACCGGCTGCCAGTCCGGCTGCTGCATTTGAGTCATCAGCGTTTCCAAGTTGTCTGTCTCAAAAAGTGTCCGCGTGAAGTCCGGCCCGCCGATGCCTTCGGCGCAGGCGCTTGCAATAACGATTGTCCCACCGGGCTTCACAGCCGGCAATGCGCCGACTATGCCTTTGATGGTCTGGTAGTAAGTCAAATCCAGCGGCCATCCGGCACTCGTGGTCACAACGAGGTCAGCGAGTTCGGGCAGGGCTGCGCGAACGTGCTTGCCGGCAAACGCGACCCCCGCCTCCCAGGCTTCAACCATGCCGCCGGCAAAGACGCCGGTGACAGCGCGGTCGGTATCCAGCACGACATCCACAATGAAATCAGGCGGGGCCATTTGGGCGATAAACGTGTTTTCCTCGTGGACGGGATTGCCGTCCGTAATCCCATTGGCGGCTGACGGATGCTCGAGAAAGCGCGGGGAGTGCCAGGCTTGAATTGTGTGGAGCGCGGCGATGCCGGGCATGACCATTTTTCGTCCGCCGGAATAGCCCGCCATGAAGTGCGGTTCAATCAGGCCGCAGGTAATCTTCAAATCAGCATCTAAGTAGCGCGTGTCCAGGGCGACTGGAACGCCGTTTGGGGTCATCCCCAGTGAGCGGTGCGTGACAGAATCATCGCAGACATGGTTGACGATTTGACAGCCTGACGCCATTATGTCGGCCCCGAGAATTGTCAGCAGCTCCGTGCCGAAGTTTGGTCGGTGTGTTCCGGTAGCAATCAGTATTGTAATTTGGTTGGCGGCAATCCCGGCGGCCTTAATAGTTTCAAGCATCGGCGGCAGGACGAGGGCATTCGGCACGGGCCGCGTGATGTCGCAGACGACAATGCAGGCATTCCGGCGGCCCTGGGCCAGATCTTTTAGAGACTTGGTGCCGATTGGGCTAGTCAAAGAGTGCCGGACAGCCTGCGCCGGGTCAGGAAGCGGCGGCGCAGGAATGAGACTCAATACACCGAGGATGTTTTTGTCCGGCAGCTCAATATCCAGGCCAGTCTTTCCATAGTCTAAAGTAATTTTCATAAAGTAATTTTCATGGCGATGGGATCGGCGGCGGACGGCGGTTCACAAGGCCAACGGCGAGCAAAACGAGAAAAGCGCCGATGATAGTAAAGAGCGTAATTTTGTCTCCTAAAAAGTAGGCTCCCAAAAGGGCGCCGGCAACAGGCTGGATGAACAAAAATACCGACATTTCGCTGGCATCAGTTTTATCGAGAATAGAGAACCAGACCAAATAACCAAGCACCGTGCAGGGAACAATCAAATAGAGAAGCGACCAGAGAGCGCCGGCCGGTGGCAAGGTCAGCGGCTGGCCTGACGCGATTTGACGGGTCAGCTCATAGGCGGAAAACGGGGCTAGGGCAACCGCGCCGCTGAGCATCTGATAGGTCACGACCGAGAGCGGCGGGTAGCGGGTCAGTAAGTTCTTGCCGACAATGCTAGACGCGGCCTCGAACGCCAGCGCCAGTACGATCAGTAGATTCCCCTGGGCCGAGCGCGAAAATCCCTGCGGGATCCAGCCGTTCGCGATAATCAGATAGACTCCGGCCAGTCCGATGCCGATGCCAAGCAGCTTAGCGCGGGGCAGCGCTTCTCCGAGAAAAAAGAATGCCAGCACGGACAGAAAGACGGTTTCGGTCGCATGAAGCAGGGCAAAGTTCGAGGCCGTGGTCAGCCTCAAGCCCTGATAGGCCAGCAGATAGGTCAGCGCCAGACCGAGAATCCCCATTGCCCAGAAGACGCCCCAGTCGCGCTTTGCGACCCGCAAATCCACTTTGCGCCACAAGGCAATCCCATACATCAAAAGCGCGGCGATCGAAAATCGGGCAAACGCCAGTGTCATCGGCGGGATACTATGGATGGCGAGCTTCGCGGCGAGCGACGACCCAGCCCACAAAAGATTGATGCCGACAAGCAACAGAAGAACACGCGGCGACATTTGCCGGGAGACTTTTTTTTGTATGACCGCGCGGTCCGCAGACTTTGACGGCGCCTTTTGTGCCATTCCTTTATTCTGACAACTCTCGGGGGTCAAGTCAAGGGATGTTTCCCTCTCGGGTTAATGTCCGGTTACAATCCGGGAACTCCGAGGGAGAGGTGTGCATAAAATAGGCGCGTATCCTTCTTTTCTTGTTCCGCGTTCGTTGCGGGACCTGGGTCTGGGCAGAGTTCTTGCCTGCCGGCCCAAGCTTTTTCTTGCGTGGTCGGTGGGCTACGCGCGGAGCAGCTTGCGGTTTCGAAGAAGCATTCGCTGCTGCTCGAAGATGTAGGCGACAATCTCTTCGCGGTCTTCTTCGGTCAAATGCGGCGGGCCGAGAAAACGCAAGCGAATGAGATATATCTTGGCAAGGCCCTGAGTCGCGACACGGCAGTCAAGCGCATCTGATTCTACGTCTAGAAGATCACCCATCCGGCCTGTGGGGACACGGACAAGAACGCGCAGACCGCTTGGAACCGGCTTGCCCGACGCCAGAAGCGCACCCCCGCCGCTCAGATTGACCAGGCGGGCAGGGACCGGCATGGTGCTGCCAGATTCGCCGCGCACCCGAAATGTTGTCGGCGACTGCAAGGGCAGACGGTAGAACTGACGGCGCTGGACTTTGGTGACGATCCGGGGGCGGCAAACGGCAAGGGTTCCTGTTTTGGCCGGGCCGACGACGCGGGTTTCGCACTGGTAGAGATTATCGCCCCAGACAAACGAAAGTGTCAGCGCCGTGCGTGGCGGCAAGGCGGAGGTCAGCGGAAGCGGTCCCTCCCCCGGGACTGCCGTTTCGGGGCTTTCGAGCAGGATCCGGCGCAGGCCGACGGCTTTGACACGGGCTTCGTAGACACCGACTTCGGCCCCAATGCTTGCATGGTGGGTTTCGGCTTGCAGGCGGACGATGTCGCCCACTTCCGGCAGGGGTGCCTTGCTGCTGTCGGAGGTTCGGGCTGCACTGCGCCG
>JAYVVR010000337.1:0-3607 GCA_043786835.1 Armatimonadota bacterium
GGTGGAGGCTATCCAGGTGGTGGCCCGCCCGGAGGCTTTCCAGGTGGAGGCTTTCCAGGCACATCGAACGGCAGCCCGGTCAAGCTGACTTACACGGAAATTACCGTGCTGCTGATTTAGCGAAAAGCGCGGAAGCCTCTTTGATAAATCAAAGAGGTGGATAGCGCAGCGCCCTTCTGAGGGCATTATATTCCAGCCTTCAGGTATAATATGCTTACTGCTTCATCGCGTGGCAAATAGACAGAAACTAAGAGTTGCCAGGGCCGTCGTAGACTTGTTTTATCTTTGGACATGAACAAGTCTAGCGGTGGCTATCAGGAAATGTGTAAGTTGTCCACGAGCGATAATTTGTAAACAACAAGAGTTATGTTGGAAACATACCAAATAGAAACGGCAATGGGGCAACATTGCATGAGTGCAAGACCCTAAAAGCCTGTTGATTTATCAACGGGAGTTGTCACCTACACAGTAAGTTCCGCGGCTTTGATTCGACCAGTGTCGCGGCGACACAAGGCCAGAGGCATTGGATACAGTATTGCGTCGCCTCGACGGTGGTTTTCGGCGGCCACGGGTTGCAGCCCGTGGCGCTTATTTTTAGCGAAGAACCTATGGCACTGAAACTGACCGGGATTAACCCGGATGACGATAACCGGCGCGATGAGGAGCGCAAGGCCGAGCTGACCGAGCATCTGGCGGAGCTGCGGACACGACTTATCCGGGCCTCGCTCTATGTATTCGTCGGCATGGCCGTCATGTGGGTCCTGAGCGGGCGCATTCAGACGCTGGTCATGGCCCCGATTAACACGATTGTTCACCAGATTGCGTCCCATCCCTCGGGTCAGGGCAGCCTTCCGGCCTCAGGCTTTGTCATCAACAACTTCACCGACGGCTTTTTTCTCAAGCTGCAGATTACAACGGTTGGCGGCCTTATCCTCGCCCTGCCGCTGGCCGTATTAGAGCTATGGGGCTTTATCGCCCCGGCCCTGACACCCGAGGAGAAACGCGGCGTCCATTTTGTCGCCCCGATGTCAGTAGTCCTGTTCTTTCTGGGAACTAGCTGCGCGTACTTTATCCTGCCGATGGCGGCTCGCTGGTTCCTCAGCTATATCCCGCCGGGCGCGATTCTGCTGCAGAACCCACTGACCTGGACCGTTTTTGTCGTCAAGATTTTGCTTGTGTTCGGCCTGCTGTTCGAGCTGCCGGTCGTCTTGATGTTTCTCGGCAAAATCGGCATTATCAACTCGGCGCTGATGATCAAATACTGGCGTCAGATCGCCGTCGGCTTGTTCACGCTGGCGATGGTCGCCGCACCGTCGAACGACCCCGGCACGATGCTGGCACTCGCCATTCCCTTAACGTTGCTGTTCTTCGGATCTATCGGTCTGGTCAAGCTGGTCGAGCCGAAACCATCCTAAAGCTGAGCATCTTCACCCGTAGAAATACGGGAATAGTTGCAGACGTCTGAAAAGCGGGTATTTGTGCGGGCAAAGTTTTGCCGAGTTGGCCCGGTTTGTGGATAGACTCTTTACTAAGGAGTTTTTTCAATGACACAAAGCCGCGCATGGCTGGCCTGGGATAGCCTATTATTAGCATTCATCTGTACCCTGGATATGAGTTCGACACTGTATTGGGTGCATGCCGGAGCCGCAAGCGAGGCCAATCCGTGGATGGCGTTCTGCCTAGCCCACGGCGATGCCGCATTTTGCGCGGTGAAGATGTTGTCTTTCCTGCCGCTGCTGGCGTTTGCGGCGTACTACCGCCCGAGCCGCCCGCGTCTGATTGCGGTCTCTTTGCGCGGCACCGTCCTGCTGTATCTGGGAGTGTACGCCGTCGCCGTCGGCAGCCAGTGGCTGCATTAACCCTTTGGAATCGAGACAAACCCGCGATGACCGTCTTTGATGAGCGCCCCCCGACCCCAACCCCAACTCGCCGCCGTCTGCGGCTGCTTGCCCTGCCGGTACTCGCAGGCCTCGCCGGACTTGGCGTTCTTGCCGCCCATTCCCCGCACGGCCCGGCCCAAACCCTGCGGGAGTTTCGAGGCGAAGCGCCGGCGGACTCCGGCCCGAACCGGGCGATGGCTGACGCGCTGAACATTCGGCGCAGCCTGATCCTGCACCCCGGCGTCAGCCTCGGTCCAGACCAAACCGGCAAGCTCGTTGCGATTGTCGGCGGCCCGGCAAACGATCAGTCGCAAAGCGAGGCGCTCGACGTTCTTAGCCTCGCCCACCGGGCGCACGCTCTGTCCCCGCCACAATCCACGCAGGCGCAGAACGCCGCGCTGGCGGTGCTGCAAACGAGTCCCGGCCCGATGGTCCGTCTTGAAAGCGCCCGTCTGCTCGGGCATTTGGGCAGCGCCGCAAGTATTCCCGCCCTGACGCTGCTTTCAGCCGACGCCGACCCGAAGGTGCAGCAAGCAGCCCGGCAGGCGCTGGACCGAAGCCGAAAATAAGCAAAAAAAGAACCGGCACTTTCAGTGCCGGCTCTCTCACTTTTAGATATAATACATCAGCGCTTCAACGGCCTCATCAGTGCGGCTGACAACCCCCTCGCTCCCCGGTCTCGGCTCCGCAAGCACTTCAATAGACGTGCTTTCGAGAATGTCCCGGATGGCGTCGCGGACACGGCGCAGGACGCGGGCAAGCTCCGACGAGTCGCTCGCGCTGTCGTCGGCCCATTTCGGGATCGGCATCAGCAGGCCCTCCAAGTGGCGGAGGGCTTCAGCGAGGGAAACGTCGCTTGGTGCACGGTTCAGACGATAGCCGCCGTGCTGACCACGCTTGCTTTCCAGAATGCCGGCATGAGACAGCGGCAAAAGCACTTGTTCCAAGTATTTTTGAGAGGTCTCACAGCGCACCGCAAGCTCGCCGACCTGCTGGTAGCTGTTGCCATCACGCCAGTTTTGAATAAGATCGCCGAGTACCCGCAGGCCGTACTGGCTTTTTGTGGTGAGTCGCATGGGCTTATGGCGGACAGACTTTGCCGCCGACAGTCGTGCCGGGAACGGTTGCGGCTTCGCGCTCGATCGGTGCACCGATAATCGAACCCCATTCCGTCCACGAGCCATCGTAGTTCTTCGCGTTCTCGAACCCCAGCAGATTATAGAGCGCGAACCAGGTATGCGATGATCGCTCGCCGATACGGCAATAGGCAATCACGTCTTTGCCTTCGGTGACGCCTTTACCTGCATAGAACGCTTTTAGTTCGTCGGCGGACTTAAACGTGCCGTCGTCTTTAACCGCGTTTAGCCAAGGTGCAGAGTGAGCACCGGGGATATGGCCGCCGCGCTGGGCGGTCTCGTTCATACCGGGCGGCGCGATCACTTTGCCGGTGTATTCGTCGAGCGAACGAACATCTATGAGTGTTAAATTGGGGTCGCTCAATTTTTGCAGGACTTCATCTCGAAACGCGCGCAACTCCCAGTTCGGCTCCGACGCCGTGTAAGTTGCCGGGGTTGGCGCTGGAACTTCGGTGACCAGCTCACGGCCTTCTGCGATCCACTTTTTTCGCCCGCCGTTAATAAGTTTCAGCTTGTTTCTGTCATGCCCGTAGATCAAAAAAAGCCAGTACCCGAAGGTCGCGAACCAGTTGTTGTTGTCGCCGTACAGCA
>JAYVVR010000338.1:0-3606 GCA_043786835.1 Armatimonadota bacterium
CTGCGGGGCGTCGGATTTGCTCGGAGAAAGCTGGCGCGGCGAGACATACCCCGCCGGCTCGGTTTCCGGCCTCGCAGAAAGCCTGCGCCGCCGAATTACTCAGGGCAAACGGACTGCTGGAGAAACAGCGCGCCTCCACGACTGGTCTCGGTGCATCGAGGGGCCGGCAGTGGGTAAGTATCTGCGAGCCGTTATAGAGTATACGAAAGCATCGAAGCCGTCTGGGGCGCGTCCAGTAGCCCCTTGGAAGTAGACGGGTGCGAGAAGGAGCGCGGGACTGAGGTCCCACGCCTATTCTGCCCGTGTGACATCAATCAATTATGAAAATCTGCTTTGTTGCCGATGGCCGCAGCGTAATTGCGAAGAACTGGATCCGGTGGTTCACCGAGCAGGGCCACGACGTTCATCTCATTTCGACATTTCCCTGTGACCCGTCAAACCCGCTGGTGGCCTCGCTCCATATCGCGCCGCTGGACTTCTCGGCAAAAGTGCGGGCCGCACCTATCGGCGGGTCTGCCGGCGGGCTGACAACCCACGGAAACCCGTTTTTCGCCCGCCTGCGCGGCAGCCTGCTCTGGAAAACGCTGGCAAAGCTGCGCGACCTGCTAAACCCGTTCGCAGTCGCGCTGCAGCAGCGCAAAGTTCGGCAGATTATCCGGCGAATGCAGCCGGACTTGGTTCACGCTATGCGAATCCCATTTGAAGGCATTCTTGCCGCGCGGGCACTGGAAGGCGAGCCGTTTCCATTGTTGGTTTCCGTGTGGGGCAATGACTTCACGCTGTTCGCCGCCGACTCGCCGGAAATCGCCCGGCTGACCCGCCGGGCAATGGGCCGCGCAGACGCCCTGCACCCGGACTGCGAGCGCGACCTGCATTTAGCCCGGGACTACGGGCTGGATGCCCAAAAGCCGTTTGCGGTGCTGCCTGGCAATGGCGGAGTCCGCACCGACGTTTTTCGGCCCGGCCTGATTGACCCCGATTTGCGCCGCCGCTGGGATATCCCCGAAAATGCTCCCGTTGTCATCAATCCGCGCGGGATCAAGCCGTATATCCGCACGGATACGTTCTTTCAGGCGATCCCGCTGGTGCTGGCCGAAAACCCGAATGTCTTTTTCTTAGGTGCGATGATGGAGGGGAACTCGGTCGCGGACGGCTGGATTAGCCGGTTTGGAATCGAGAAGTCGGTGCGTGGCCTGCCGTTTGTGACCCACGACGAAATGGCCCAGCTGTTTCGGCTGGCGACTGTGACAGTCTCGCCGGCGGACCATGACGGGACACCGAATACGCTGCTGGAAGCCATGTCCTGCGGGACATTTCCGGTCGCGGGCAACATTGAATCCATACGCGAATGGATTGTGTCTGGCGAGAACGGCCTGCTATTCGACCAGTCCGACCCGGCTGCGCTTGCCCAGGCGATTCTAGAAGCCCTGCGAAACGATGCGCTCCGAAACGCTGCCGTGCCGCTCAACCAAAAACTGATTGCCGATCGAGCCGATTACGCCGTTTCCATGCGGAAGGCCGATGCGTTTTATCAGCATTTGATCGCTCGCAGCGAGAAAGAAATCCATGAGCGAGACACCACTTCCCGTTGAACCACTCTCGGTTGATCTGTCCAGCTACCGAAACCCGCCGAACCACAACAAGGGACGGGGCATTGCTGTCCGCGTTGTCTGGCACTTCGTCAATGCGGTTTTTTTCGAGAACTCCTTGAACCCGTCGTCGGGGTTAAAAATCGCGCTTTTGAAGTTATTCGGGGCGAAGGTCGGCACAGGGGTTATCATTAAGCCCGGAGTCAATATCAAGCATCCGTGGTTCCTGACGCTCGGTGACTATGTCTGGATTGGGGAGCGGGCGTGGCTGGACAACACGTTTGCCCCAATTACGCTGGGGCCGAATGTGTGCCTTTCGCAGGGCGTCTATTTGTGCACCGGCAACCACGACTGGACCGACCCGGCGTTTGGCCTGCTGGAGCGTCCGCTGACGATAGAAGTGGGGGCCTGGATTGGGGCGGGCGCGAAAGTCCTGCCTGGCGCTTTTGTCGCAAGTCACAGCGTTGTCGCGGGCGGAGCGGTGCTGTCAAAGCCAACTGAGCCGTATATGATCTATGCCGGCAACCCGGCGGTGGCAGTCAAAAAACGGGTGATTGCTGAGAAGAACCCCTCCCGCCTCGTTCCTGGCACTTGCGGCATCTTGCCTCAGTGTCGCCTGCCTCCCTATTAGGGGGGCTATAAAGAATAAGAAGGGCCGTAAAGAACAAGAAAGCCCCTGCCTCTTGACGAGAGGCAGGGGCTTTTGGCATCCGTCCTGATTTGTCTCTTACCCTTCCCTAACAGGGGAGGGAGACGACACTGAGGCAGGATGCCGCAAGTGCCAGGAACGAGGCGGGAGGGGTTCTTCTTGGGAGGGGTCTTCCACTACTTGCCTTGAATAACCCGCGCTCCATAACCAAGTGAGCCGATGCCGCTGAAAATGCTGATCACGTCGCCAAACGAAGTGGCATGGTGCTTGTCGGGAATGTATAGCGAGTCACCAGGCTGAATCAGCGGATTGCCGGAGGGGTCGTTCCGCAGCAGGAAGTCGTTGAGGTTGACCCGCCGCATCTCCGAAACCTGGCGAGCTTTGTCGGTATGAAGGACGTTGATCTTACCGAGGTCCGCCTGCTGGGTGTAGCCGCCTACAGCGCTGATGGCGTCGAGAACCCGGTCGCCGGCCCGGTAGTAGTAGTAGCCGGTCCGGTTGACGTCGCCCATCACAAATGTGCGGACCTTTTCGGGAATGGCAATTTGGTCGCCCGGCACCATGACCATATTGCTGGCCATGTCGCCGCGCAGCAGCATCGGCTCTAGGTTGATCGGCGAAGTGTGACCGTTGTGGGTGAACGTTGCGTTCGTCAGGTCCGCCGTGTCCGGATTGTAGCCGCCGCTGAATGCAACCGCATCAAAGATGGTCAGGTTATCCCGGTAGGGGAGGACGCCGGGGGAGCGGACCTGGCCGACGACATTGATTTTGCCGAGCTGCTGGGGGACATAAATGATATCGCCGGGAGCCAGAGCAATGTCAAACGCGCTGCCCGACAATGTTTCGGGGTGGGTCAGATTGAGCGTGTCTTTTGTCGCATCTACATGGGTCACGGTCACATGGCTCGGATCGGCGATGGTTGTTTGAAGGCCAGTCGAGGTCGAGCTGCCGACAGAGGGGCTGCCGGCAATCACAACGCCGCCGACTTCAGCGAGGGCTTCCAAGAGATGCAGGCCAGGCCGGTATTCCATCGCGCCGGGCCGGACGACCGAGCCGCTAAACACAATGATCTGTGAGTGTTTCGAGAGCAGGGAGATCGTGACCACCGGCTCAACTACGAACTGTTTCAGCCGGGTTGTTAGCAGCACCGTTGCCTGGTTCAATGTCAGTCCGGCCAGCGAAATCTGGTGCAGCAGCGACATGGTGACGGTACCGTCAGGCGCGACTGTGGACTGGGTGCTGAGGGTTGGGAAGTCGGCAACAGAAATCCCGATGACATCCCCTTCGGCGATTCTATAGCTCGGCGCGGCGGATGTGCGCGGGACGGGACTTGCTTGAACGATGACCGGGGCTGCCGCGCCCAGGCCA